>DBWU01000067.1:0-13410 GCA_002309395.1 Oscillospiraceae bacterium UBA1230 | reverse complement strand
AGCACCCGTCCGTTGAGCACGATGCGTCCGCTGTCCGGCCGTTCCACGCCGGCGATACACTTGAGCGTCATGCTCTTACCGCAGCCGGAAGCGCCTAACAGCGCCAATACGCCGCCGTCGGCGGTGAACTGCGCGTCCAGCGTGAAGCTATCCAGTTTTTTTCGGATACGGACTTCCAGCATACTATCTGTTCCTCTCCCGTTTCTCCAGCAGATTCACCGCTAACAGCACCACCGCGGAAATGGCGACGTTCACCGCCACCCACCGAAGCGCCGTTTCATTCTCTCCGATCCGCCAGAGCTGATAGACCTCGGTGGCGACCGTGGCGGTCCTGCCCGGCGTATACCCTGCCACCATACTGGTGGCGCCGTACTCCCCGATGGCACGGGCGAAGGAAAGCACCGTTCCGGCGATCAGTCCCTGCCGGCAGCAGGGCATACGGATGTGCCAGAAAACGTAGGCGTTGGAACGCCCCAGCGTCCGCGCCGCCTGGGCAAGCCGCTCGTCAAAACTCTCAAAAGCGCCGCGCGCGGTGCGGTACGTCAGGGGAAACACCACCACCGCCACCGCGAACACCGCCGACCACCACTGCATGGTCAAGCGCACGCCGAAGGTATCCCAGACCCAGATCCCCAACGGATGACGCGGTCCCAGCAGCTGCAGCAGCAAAAACCCCACCACCGTGGGCGGCAGTACCAGCGGCAGCGTCAGTGCCACGTCCAGCACGCCCTTGATAACGCGGGGCAACCGGGCAATATAGTGCGCGGCGGCAATGCCGGCAAAAAACACTACCGCCGACGCGATCGCCGCCACGCGCAGGGAGTTCAGCAGCGGATACCAGTCCATAAAACGCTCCTTTTCCTGTCTCGTCTATGATACGCGATAAAAAGAAGCGGAGCAATACGGAAATCCGGCCGCTCCGCTTTTCGTCTTATCTCAGCACCGTGAATCCCGCCGCCGTGAATACCTCCGCCGCCGGCGCGGTAGCGAGATAGTCCAAAAACGCCCGGGCCGCCGCGCCCTGCGGTGCCGCGGCAAGTACCGCCGCCGGATAGATCACCTGTCCGCACGCCTCCGCCGTGGCGGTATCCACCGGCGTAAGACCCGCGGCGGCGGCGTCGGTGGCATAGATCACGCCGCAATCCGCCGTTCCCTCCACGATCGCCGTAACGACTTCCTTCACGTTGGAGCCGTAGGTGATACTGCCGCTGACCGCCGCCTCGTCGATCCCGTAGTAGGCAAAGATCTTCTGGGTATACTGCCCCACCGGCACGTCCGCGTTGCCCATGGCAAAGAGGATCTCTCCCCCTGCCAGAGCCTGCGCCAGATCGTCAAAAGAGGCGATCGCCGCTCCGCCCTCCGGCGCCAGACACAGCGCCACCTTGTTCTCCAGCAGATCGACACGGCTGTCCTGCGCCAGAAGTCCCGCTTCCTTCAGCTCATTCATCTGCTTGGGTGCGGCGGAGAAAAAGAGATCGCACACCGCGCCCTCCATGATCTGGGTCTTCAGCGTACCCGACGAATCAAAGGTGAATACCAGCTCCACGTCCTGATGGTCCGCCTCATAGAGCATTTTGATCTCCCGCAGCGTCTCCGTCAGGGATGCGGCGGCAAATACCGTGATCTCCGTCTTCTCTTCCGGTGTCTCCTGCGCCGTCTTGCCGCAGGCATTCAGGCACAAAACCAGCCCCAGCGCCGCGAGCAGACAACCGATCCGTTTCATGCGTAAAACACCCTCTCTCGTATCATATAGGCTGCCTCTATGGTACAGGACGCGCCGCGTGTTGGCAAGCGCCGCTGTTCTGTATTACCGAACAATTATCTTGTGATACAGAATTTTCTTGTGTTGCGGCGGATCGTGTGGTATAGTTGTTTCATAAAACGGCGCAAAGGAGGCGCAGACGATGGAGCCGCGAGCAGATCATACCGTTCATTCCGTGGATAAAGCCATGCGCCTGATGGAAGTGTTGATGCAGAAGCGGCACCCCGTTTCCCTGCAGGAGCTGTCCGCCGATTGCGGCTATCCGAAAAGCACCGTGCACGCGCTTTTAAACACGCTGCGGCTCCATCAGGCGATCCGGCAGGAGCAGGACGGGCGGTACGCCTTGGGTGTGCGGCTTTTTGAACTGGGATGCGCCGTATCGGCGGCGTGGGACGTAACGCGTCTGGCGCGGCCGTATCTGGAATCCCTGTCCGATCGGACCGGCGCCGGTGCGTTTTTGTCGGTCTGGGAGGGGCAAAACGCCATCACGCTGGACCGGTGCGCCGGCGGCGAACTGCTGGTGGTGCCGGAGACCGGCAGTCGTCTGCCGCTCCACGCCACGGCGCAGGGAAAGCTTTTCTTAAGTCTTATGGGCGACGCCGCGCTGCGCCGCCTTCTGCCCCGGCTCACCCTGCGCGCCTATACGCCCCATACGCTGACCGAGCCGCAGGATCTGCTCCGCGAGCTGGAAGAGATCCGCGCCGACGGCTTTGCGGTGGAGGACGGGGAATACCGCATTGGTCTGCGCGCCGCCGCCGCGCCGGTCAGCGACCGCAGCGGCAGGCAGTACGCCATCGGCGTGATCGGTCTTTTCCGCCGCACCGGCAGTGACGAGTTCCGCGCCGCGGTGGACAGCACCCTGCAAAGCGCCCGGCAGTTAGAGCAGGCGTTAGGCGCTGAAATGCCGGAACTGTAAAGGATACGTACTTGTCATCATATGGCAGAAAGGACAGGGTCTTATGAACAATCCGTTTGTTGAAATACGCCGCGCGCTGGCGGAAGGACGGGACGGTTTTTGGACGGTAGAGGCGCAGGGCGATCACTATACGCGGCGCTTTGCCGCCCGGGAGCGACTCATTTTGCTGGGTGCCGGGCACATCGCCGTGCCTCTGTGCGCCATCGGGCAGATGCTGGGTTTTGCCGTCACGGTAGTGGACGACCGCCCCGATTTTGCCAACGCCGCCCGGTTTCCCCATGCCGCCCAAGTCATCTGCCGCGGTTTTACGGAATCGCTGGAACAGCTCTCCCTCCGCTCCGGCGACTACGTGTGCATCATCACCCGTGGTCACCGGTGGGACGGCGTGTGCCTGCGCGCCGTTCTGCAGGGTACGGAGCCTGCCTACGTGGGGATGATCGGCTCCCNNCCGCCGCCATGCTGGAGCTTCTGGCGCAGGAGGGGTTCGACGGCGGGCGTTTGCGCCGCGTACACACGCCCATCGGTCTTCCCATCGGCGCGGTGACGGTGGAGGAGATCGCCGTATCCATTTGCGCCGAGCTGGTGCAGTGCCGCCGGGCAGCCCCTTCCGCGCCCTGTGAGAACGAGCTGGCGCAGACCAACGCCGATCCGGCGCTCCTTTCCTATCTGGCGCAGTCGCCGGAGCCAAAGGCGCTGGCGCTGGTGCTGTCCTCCTGCGGCTCCACGCCGGTCAAAAGCGGCTCGTTGCTGGCGGTAAACGCCACGGGGCGCATATACGGCACCGTGGGCGGCGGCTGCGGCGAGGCGGAGGCGGCGCGGCAGGCGCGTCAGCTCATCGGCACGGGGTCTGCCCGTCTTCTCACCGTGGATATGAACAACGACGTTGCCGCCGACGAGGGCATGGTCTGCGGCGGCACGATGACGCTCCTCCTGCAGGACCTGTCCTGCGACGGGCAACCTGAAAATAATACATAACGTAATCACTTTTGCCCCTTCGGGAAAAAACGCGCCGCATCGCCCCTTTTCCGGCGATGCGGCGGTTGTTTTCCACGTTTCGTCCCGTACGGGAATAAGTCGATCATTTCTCCGCAAAACGGCGAAAACACGCACTTTTCCGGGTATCTGCTTTCACCCTCGACAGCGTTTTGCAATTTACATAATTATTTACGGCATAACCTTTTACGAATCGTTATCCACAGTTTCCACCGAGTTTTCCACACGCCTTTAAAGCCTTATATAAGAAGGCTTTTTGGAACTTTGCCGAAAAATGTCAAAACCGCAAACGGATATTTCAACTACTTGTCAATCTTTGTTTTAATTTACATAATGCCGTTTTTTACTTTTTCCGCGAAAAAAACCGTCCTTTCGCCGTAAAACGGCGGTTGCCAAAAATGCGTTTTCCGTTTTCCGGCGAAAAAAACGCCCTGCGCCGTCTGAAGCGGTGCAGGGGCGTTGTCATTTTTCAGCCTTTCACGCGCGTTTTGGCGCGGCACTTGGGGCAGGTGATCTCGATGGTACCCTTGATACGGGGCACGCGGCAAACGGCGCCGCAGCCGGGGCAGGTGACGTATCGGTGGGAGCGGTCGCGCAGTCGATGCAAACGGCGCCGCGCCGGGTCCCAGATATGCCGCACGAAGGCGGCGTTTTCCGCCCGGCGGCGCGTCAGGTTCCGGGAAAAGAGCCGGAACACCGTCACCGCGAGCAGTACCGTGCCGATCGCGTCCAGCGCCAAAACCGCCGCCTGCGACCGTACCAGCCAGCTGGCCAGATGGACCGCCGCCATCAGATAGATCAACGAGATATTCAGCTGATCCACGCCGTTGCGCCCGTAAAACCAGCGCACCAGCGTGTTGCCGATCCGATCTCTCCAGCGCATGCCTTCCCCCTGCCTTTCCGTGCTCTACGCCGTCATTGTACCCGATTTTTCCGCCGCCGTAAAGCGGAGCCGGGCAGAATTTACAGAATCGTTACGTTTTCGGGAGGAATTGAGCCTTACGCGTTGCAATCGGGAGAAAAGATTGGTATAATATGTGTTGCCGTTTTCCTGACGGGAGCCGGCGGAAAAGTGCCCGCCGGCCCCCTATTCCAAAAAGCGGCGGGGCGCATGACCCGGGGCGGGACCGGCACTGCGCGGATGCGGTGTCGCCTCCGCCGCTTACGGTATCCTATGTTGCGCCGCGCCGTGCGGTGATTTCATTTTTGAAAGGATCTGTTTTTTATGATTAAGATTTCCCCCTCCATCCTCTCCGCCGATTTTGCCAATTTAGGGCGTGATATCGAGCGCATCGCTGAAGCCGATTACGTTCACGTGGACGTGATGGACGGGTTGTTCGTGCCGAATCTGTCCATCGGCATGCCGGTGGTGTCGTCCATCCGCAAGGTGACGCAGAAGGTGCTGGACGTACATCTGATGATCGACCGTCCCGTGCGCTACGTGGAGCGGTTTTGTGACGCCGGCGCCGACATCGTCACCTGCCACGTGGAGGCGGATACGGAGGAAAATACGCTCCGGGCGCTGGATCTTATCCACGCCAAGGGCAAGCGGTGCGGCGTGGTGGTCAAGCCCAAAACGCCCGCCTCGGCGGTACTGCCGTTTATCGACCGGTGCGATCTTATTCTGGTGATGACGGTGGAGCCGGGCTTCGGCGGGCAGAAATTCATGGCGGACATGATGCCCAAGGTGACCCAGATCCGCCAATATATCGACGCGATGAATCCCTCCTGCGAGCTGGAGGTGGACGGCGGTGTGGACTGCCAGACCGCCAAGGTCTGTATCGCCGCCGGCGCCAACGTGCTGGTGGCAGGCAGCGCGGTATACGGCGCGGCGGATCTCACCGCCACGATCCGGGCGTTGAGGGGGTAAGGGTATGGAGTACTTCCCAGCGCCCCTTGAAAAGCTGGTAGAACAGTTCGCCCGTCTGCCCGGCATCGGCGGTAAGAGCGCGCAGCGTCTGGCGTTTCACGTGCTGGAGCTGCCCGAAGAGCAAGCGCGCGAATTTGCCGACGCGATCCTGGCGGCGCGGCGCAGCGTTACGCTGTGTCCCGTGTGCCAGAATCTCACCGAAGGGGGGCTGTGTCCCATCTGCGCCTCCGAAAAGCGGGACGGCAGCGTGATCTGCGTGGTGGCGGACACGCGGGACGTGATCGCCATCGAGCGCTCCCGGGAGTTCAACGGCCGCTATCACGTGCTCCACGGCGTGTTGAGTCCCATGAACCACGTGGGGCCGGACGATCTCCACATCCGTTCCCTGCTGGACCGGGTCAGCGCCGGTGGGGTTCGGGAGGTCATCATGGCAACCAATCCCGACACCGAGGGCGAGGCGACGGCGCTGTACCTTTCCCGTCTTTTAAAGCCCTTCGGCGTTAAAGTGACCCGTCTTGCCTACGGCATCCCGGTGGGCAGTCATCTGGAATTTGCCGATGACGCCACGCTGATGCGGGCGCTTCACGGGCGTCAGGAACTGTGATGCGCCGGTTTTGGGCACTCGTCCTGCCGTGCCTGCTGCTCCTTTTGCCCGGTTGCGGCGCCGCCGCGCCGGAGGAACTGACGCTTTTCGCCATGGACACCTATATGTCCTTTACCGCCTACGGCGGCGGCGCGAAGGACGCGCTGGAGGAGGCGGCACAGCGCGTCAACGCGTTGGAACAGCTCTTCTCCCGTACCCGTGAGGACAGTGACGTAAGCCGTTTGAACCGGGAGGGCGGCGCCTCGCTCCACCCGGAAACGGCAGAGCTTCTGGCTCTTTCCCTCTCGTGTGCCGAGGCGACCGGCGGCGCGTTCGACGTAACGGTGGCGCCGTTGGTATCGCTGTGGAACGTTACCGGCGACACGCCTCGCGTCCCCTCCCGTGAGGAGATCGACGCGCTGTTGCCGCTGGTAGGCGCCGCGCATTTGCATCTTGACGGCACGAGCGCGTCGCTGGACGAGGGATGTGCCGTGGATCTGGGCGGCATCGCCAAAGGCTACGCTTCCGATCAGGTGGCGGCGATCTTTGCCGCGCGGGGGATTCGCAGCGGCGCCGTCTCGCTGGGCGGCAACGTCTACGTGTGCGGCACCCGTCCCGACGGAACGCCCTGGCGCGTAGCGGTGCAGGACCCCCAAGGCGAGGGCTACGCCTGTATTCTCTCTCTGCAAGACACCTTTGCCGTGACCTCCGGCGCCTATCAGCGCAACTTCACCGCTCCGGACGGCACGGTATATCACCATATACTCGACCCCGTCACCGGCGCGCCGGCGCAGAGCGATCTGCTGTCCGTGACGGTGCTGGGCGCCTCCGGCTCCGTTGCCGACGCGTACTCCACGGCGCTTTTCGTGATGGGGCAGCGGCAGGCGGAAGCCTTTTGGCGCGCACAGGGCGGTTTTTCTCTCGTCCTCATCACCGCCGACGGCCGGGTGCGCTGTACGCCGGATCTTTCGGAACAACTGACACTGTCGGAGGATACCTCCTATGTCCTTGAAATCATCTCCCCCTGAATGCCGTCCCAACCGGCGCGACGCGCTGGCGGCGCTGGTGATCGCGGCGGCGGCGCTGGTGATCGCGCTGTCGTTCTATTATGATAACGCCCCTGCCGGATCGGCGTCCGTGCAGGTATCCGTCAGCGTCGGCGGCCGGGTGGAGGATTTTTCCTCCCTGTCCCGTTACGCCGGCGTTCATACCTACTCCTGTAACGGCTACACGCTGACGGTCTCATGTGACGGCGCGGAGGTGCAGGTCGTCTCCTCCACCTGTCCGGGGCAGGATTGCGTGCATACCGGCGCCGTTTCCAAAGCCGGGCAGAGCATCGTCTGCCTTCCGGCGCGGATCGTGATCCGCTTGACGGGCGGCGCCGCGGATCTGACGGTGGGGTGAGGCGATGGGCAGATATTCTGTAAAGCAGTTGGCGCTGTGGGCTGTTTTGGCGGCGCTGGCGCTGGGTTTGAGTACGCTGGACGGTATGCTCCCCCTGTCCGCCCTGTTGCCCTTGCCGGGGGTAAAACTGGGTCTTGCCAACATCGTCACGCTGTTCGCCCTCTACGTTTCCGGCGCGCCGGCGGCGCTGGCGATCCTGGCGGTGCGGTGCGTCCTGGGCGCCGTATTTGCCGGCAACGCGTCCGCCCTGCTCTTTTCCCTGCTGGGCGGTTTTTGCGCCATGGGCGCGATGATCCTCGCGCGCCGTTTCGGCGGCTTGTCGGTATTCGGCGTGTCTCTTTGCGGCGCGGCGGCGCATAACGTGGGTCAGATCGCCGCCGCCATGATCGTATTGGGCGATACAGCGGTGGTAGGGTATCTCCCCTTTTTGCTCCTTCTTTCGCTGGTGACGGGTTCCCTCACGGGTCTTATCGTCAGCCGCCTGCTCCGCGCCGCCGTCTACCTTCCCCTTTCATAACACCCAAGGAGGTTTCCCATGGATAGAAAAGATGAGATCCTGATGCAGCAGTTGGAAGTGATCCGCACTTTGACGGAGAACAATATGCGGAGCATGGGCAGCGATTTCTGGGGCCACCCCGTATCGCCCCGTCCGGCGGCAAAAAGCGGCGAGCACCCTGCCGGCGCTACCCCCTCCGCGCCCGAAAAGCATACGCCCCCCGCCGCGGACAGCAGCGGTCAGAACGCCCCGGCGGAACAGGAAGAACCTCTGCCGCCGCCGGAAAAGCTGGAGGATCTTCTCTCCGAGCTGGACAGCTATATCGGTCTCGCCTCCGTAAAGGAGGAGGTACACAATCTCATCAATATGGTGCAGGTCTATAAGCTCCGGCGCGAACACGATCTGCCCACCACCGATATGTCGCTCCACATGGTGTTCACCGGCAACCCCGGCACCGGCAAGACCATGATGGCGCGGATGATGGCGCGGATCTACCGTTCGCTGGAGATCCTTTCCAAGGGTCAGCTGGTAGAGGTGGATCGCAGCGGTCTGGTGGCGGGCTACGTGGGGCAGACGGCGCTGAAGACCCAGAAGGTCATCGAAAAAGCCATGGGCGGCGTGCTGTTCGTGGATGAGGCGTACGCCCTCAACGGCAAAAGCGAGAACGATTTCGGGCAGGAGGCCATCGACACGCTCCTCAAGGCGATGGAGGATCACCGGGACGATCTGGTGGTGATCGTGGCAGGGTATACCGACCTGATGGATCGGTTCATCCACTCCAATCCCGGTCTTGAGTCCCGGTTCAACCGCTTTTTGGAATTTGCCGACTATACGCCCGACGAGATGCTCAAGATCTTCCATATGCAGTGCAAAAAAGGCTGTTACCAACTGGCGGAGGGCACCGAGGAACTGGTCCGGGATTATATCACCGAGGAGAACGGCGACCCGGAGACCTTCGGCAATGCCCGCGGCGTCCGCAATATTTTCGAGAGTATCCTCGTCCAGCAGAACAACCGCCTCGCCGCCGCCGAAACCGTCACCCGTGACGATCTGATGACCATCACCCCCGACGACGTTTTGCATGCCCGGGGAAAGCTGGATTAGTTCCCGATCGCAAACAACAAGGGAGCGCCGACCGAACGGTCGGCGCTCCCTTTGCCATCTCTTGCCTGTAAAGTATTATTGCTTTACAGATCTTGTCAGTTTTTCAGGCTCTGGAGCGGTGCCGGGATCCGTCCGCCTCGGGCAACGAAAGCGGCGGAGGAGGTGCCGTGTACCGGCATCACCGGCGCGCTGCCCAAGAGTCCGCCCATTTCCACCACGTCGCCCACGGTTTTCCCCTCCACCGGGATCACGCGCACGGCGGTGGTCTTGCCGTTGACCATGCCGATGGCCGCCTCATCGGCGATGATGGCGGAGATGGTCTCCGCAGGCGTATCGCCGGGAACGGCGATCATATCCAATCCCACGGAGCAGACGCAGGTCATTGCCTCCAGCTTGGAAAGCTCCAGCACGCCGCTTTGCGCCGCGGCGATCATGCCCTCGTCCTCGCTGACGGGGATAAACGCGCCGCTCAAGCCGCCCACGTGGCCGGACGCCATCACGCCGCCTTTTTTCACCGCGTCGTTCAGCAGTGCCAGCGCCGCCGTGGTGCCGTGGGTGCCGCACACCTCCAGTCCCATTTCCTCTAAGATACGCGCCACGCTGTCGCCTCGCGCCGGTGTCGGCGCCAGGCTCAGATCCACGATGCCAAAGGGCGTATCCAGCCGCCGGGACGCCTCGCCTGCCACCATCTGCCCCATCCGGGTGATCTGAAACGCCGTCTTTTTGATAGTCTCCGCCACCTCGTCAAAGGGCGCGCCCTTGCATTTTTGCAGCGCGTGGTACACCACGCCGGGGCCGCTGACGCCCACGTTGATCACGCTGTCCGCCTCGCCCACGCCGTGGAACGCGCCCGCCATGAAGGGGTTATCCTCCACCGCGTTGCAAAAGACCACCAGCTTGGCGCAGCCCAATCCGTCCCGATCCGCCGTGCGGTGGGCGGTCTCTTTAATGATGCGCCCCATCTGCGCCACCGCGTCCATATTGATCCCGGCACGGGTGGAGCCCACGTTGACGCTGGAGCAGACGAACTCCGTCTCCGCCAGCGCCTGGGGAATGGCGCGCAGCAGCAGCTCGTCGCCCCGGGCGAAGCCTTTTTGCACCAGCGCGGAAAAGCCGCCGATGAAGTTGACGCCGCAGTTTTTCGCCGCCTCGTCCAGCGTACGGGCAAAGGGCGCCAGATCCTCCGTATCACAGCCGCCTGCCACCAGCGCCACGGGCGTAACGGAGATGCGCTTATTGACGATGGGGATACCGAACTCGCTCTCGATGTCCTCCCCCACCTGCACCAGATGCTCCGCTCGACGGCAGATCTTATCGTAGATTCGGGTGCGGCAGCGGTTCGCGTCCTCACTGACGCAATCGAGCAGCGAGATGCCCATGGTGATGGTGCGGATATCCAGATGCTGTTTGTCGATCATCTCGATGGTTTGAAAAATGCGTTTCGTGCTGACCATCTGCCTCACCTCAAATCTTGTGCATGGCGTCGAAAATATCCTCCCGCTGGATGCGGATCACCAGACCGCGCTCCTCACCGAAGGCGCGCAGCAGGGCGCTCAACGCGGAAAACGGCGTGGTGCACTCCGCCACGTCCACCACCATCATCATGGTGAAATACCCCTCCATGATGGTCTGGCTGATGTCCAGCACGTTGATCTTCTCCCCTGCCAACAGATTGCACACGCCGGCAATGATCCCCACCTGGTCTTTCCCCACCACGGTAACGATTGCCTTGATACTCTTCATCATAACGCCTCCTACTCCAATTCATCCAGCGTCAGCCGGAAACTCTCCATAAAATGATCCCGGAAATAGTCCAGCTCCGGCAGCTTGAACTGATCGAGCGCCTTGGCGGTCTGCTCGGCGGCGCGGCGGAACTCCGCGTTCCCTGCCTTCAGCTCCTCCAGACACTTGATATGCGCCGAGAGCTTATCCGCCGCCTTCACCAGCGTTTCCACCTCCGGATCCACAGGGCGAAGCGCCCGGTCATACGTATCGCGCAATTCCGCCGGCAGCATGGCAAGCAGCTTATCCGCCGCCGACTCCTCTATCTGCCGGTATGCCTGGCGGATCGCCGGATTTTGGTACTTGATGGGCGTGGGCAGATCGCCGGTAAGGATCTCCGGCGCGTCGTGATACAGCGCCGCCACCGCCACCGCGCCCGGGTCGATCCGCCCGGAAAACAGCTCGTTGCGGATCACCGCCAGCGCGTGAGCCAGCACCGCCACCTGGTGGCTGTGCTCCTGCACGTTTTCCGTGGCGCTGTTACGCATGAGCGCCCAGCGGTTGATAAAGCGCATCCGCGCTACGTAGGCAAAAAAGTGGTTCATCCTTCCAAAACCTCCCCTATGACGCGTTCTTCGTCCCATCCGGTGATATGCACCGGCAACACGCGGTTATGATAGTCGCCCTCCGGCACGGATACTTCGATATAATGCATCGTGTGTCCCACGCTGTATCCCTGCCGGTTCTGTTCAAAGAGCACCGATACCGTCCTGCCCTCCCAGCGCCGCAGATACGCCCGGCGCATCTCTTTCGCCGCCGCCGCGGCGGACTGCGCCCGGCGCTCCTTCACCGCCGCCGTGAGCTGGGGCATGGCCGCCGCCTTCGTCCCCGGCCGCACCGAGTAGGGAAACACGTGCATATCGGCAAATTCACAGCGCCGGATAAAGGCGAGCGTGGCGGCGAATTCCTCCTCCGTCTCCCCCGGAAATCCCGTGATGAGGTCGGTGGTCACGGCGGAATCGTCGAAATACCGCCGCAGGAGCGATACCGATCGGAAAAACCGCTCCGTGTCGTACTTGCGATTCATCCTTTTGAGCGTGGCGTCGCATCCGCTTTGCAGCGACAGATGGAAATGGGGGCAGAGATTGGGCAGTTTCGCCATGCGGCGGCAAAAATCCTCCGTCACCGTCCGCGGTTCCAGCGACCCAAGCCGTACCCGCATATCGCCTGCGGCGGCGCACACGGTCTCCACCAGATCCGTCAGCGTCGGCGCGCCGGGCAGATCGCGCCCGTAGGAGGAGATCTCAATGCCGGTGAGCACCAGCTCCCGATACCCCTCCGCCGCCAGACGCCTCGTTTCCGCCGCCGCCTCGTCAAGGGGCAGGGAACGCACCGGTCCCCGTGCAAAGGGAATGATGCAATAGGCGCAGAAGTTGGTGCATCCGTCCTCCACCTTCAGCATAGCGCGTGTCCTGCCGGCAAGTCCTCCGGCAGGCAGGCTCTCAAATGCGCGGCGGCACAGGGGATCGTCCAGCAGCGTTTGAGGCGTTCGCTCCCGAACGGTTTGCTCCAACTGCTCCACAAACGCCATGCGTCCGCCGGTCCCTGCCAAAAGGTCCAGCCCCAGCGTCTGCGCCTCCTTGGGATGGGTCTGCACGTAACAGCCGCACGCCGCCACCACCGCCGCCGGATTCAGCTTGCGGCACCGGCGCAGCATCTGGCGGGATTTTTTATCGCTCACCGCCGTCACCGAGCAGGTGTTCACCACGTAGGCGTCCGCCGCGCTGTCGAACGGCACCAGCTCATGCCCCCGGCGCAGCAGCTCACGCTCCATCGCCTGCGTCTCATATTGATTCACTTTGCAACCCAGCGTATACATGGCGACTTTCATGGAATTCTCCTTGCACTTCCGCCCGCGATTCAGTATAATGGAATTTATCCTATTATACTGTATTGTTTTTCCCGTGGCAAGACCCGTGAGCGGCGAAAAACGACGGCTTTTGAGGTGACTTTTTTGCACTATCTGGACTATGCCGCCACCGCGCCCGTCCCGGCGCCGGTGGCCGAGGCGGTATATCGCGCCATGACCGGCGACCCCTACAATCCCTCCGCTCAGTACGACGCGGCAGGCGCTACGCGCCGCGCCCTGCAGGAAAACCGCGCCGTCCTTGCCGACGCGCTGGGTTGTCAGGCGCAGAGCGTGGTGTTCACCTCCTGCGCCACGGAGAGCAACAACTGGGCGCTTCGCGCCGCCGCCTACCACGGGCGGCATACGGGCAAGCATATCATCACCACCGCCGTGGAGCACAGCGCCGTGCTGGAAGTCCTGCGCGCCATGGAACAGGAGGGCTACGAGATCACCCGTCTGGCGCCGGACGCGTCGGGCGCCGTATCCGCCGAGCAGGTGGCGCATGCCCTGCGCCCCGACACGGTGCTGGTGAGTATGATGCTGGTGAACAACGAGACCGGCGCCGTCTTCCCCGTAGCGGACGTGGCGCGTCTTCTCAAAGCGCGCCAAAGCCGCGCCCTGCTCCACTGTGACGCGGTGCAGGGATTTATG
>DBWU01000016.1:2659-3516 GCA_002309395.1 Oscillospiraceae bacterium UBA1230 | reverse complement strand
AAGTCATAAAACAAGGGACTGCCGCAATCGCGACAGTCCTTTGTTTCTTTTTATTGCGCTCAAGCGGCACGCTCTGCCAAAAGACGGCGCACCGCCGCGGCTGCCGCCGCCAGAAACGCGCCCACACCGGGGCATTGTTCGCCGCCCAGCAGATCCTCCAGCGACCTATGACGCCGGTCACGCCCCTGCGCCAGCCACGCCGCGTTGACGGCGCTGCGCATATTGCGCTCGGCACAGGCGGCAGACGCGGAAAACACCTCGCCCAGCGCCGGATACAGCTCCTTGGTCAAACGGTGCAACAGTTCGGGGCGGCGCAGGATCATATAGACGGCGCGCTTCAAACAGTCATACCCTTTCAGATGCGCCGGAACACAGGCGCCGTCCAGGATCTCGGTAATAAGACTGTACAGCCGCTCTCCGTCCACCACGCGGCAGGAGGACGCGGCTTGACGCAGTATCCCTAAAAACTGTTCCTCCGTAAAGGGTCGGGTCACGAGAAAATGAATGTTCTCACAGCCGGAACGCAGTAATACGTCGTTATAATTCTGCCCGGTGCAGATCACCGTACTGCCCACGTAGGACGCCGCCTGATCGTGCAGGCGGTACGCGTTTCCGTCCGGCAGCACAGCGTCTGTCAACAGCAGATCGGGACGCAGGCGGCGCGCCAGCTCCGCCGCTTCCACGGCGCTGTCGGTCTGCGCCGCTACACGAAACGTGCCGCTGTGACGCAGGATCGTATCCACCAGCAAGCGAAACTCCGCACTGCCGTCCACCACCAGTACGCTGGTCCTACGCTCCATGCGCGCCACCCCCTTTCCTGCTGATTTTTACGGAACGGGACTACCATATCACAGAAA
>DBWU01000016.1:557-2511 GCA_002309395.1 Oscillospiraceae bacterium UBA1230 | reverse complement strand
AAAAAAGGAGGCGACGGTAAGGTGAAATGGATGGTAGCGTCCGATCTGCACGGCAGTGCGTCTGTGTGCGAGAAGTTGTTGCTATCGTTAGACCGGGAGGGCGCGGATCGCCTGCTGTTGTTGGGTGATCTGCTGTATCACGGTCCCCGCAATCCCCTGCCGGTGGGCTACAATCCCCGCCGGTGCTATGAGCTGCTCAACGCTTACCGGCACAAGATCCTGTGCGTGCGCGGAAACTGCGACGCGGCGGTGGATCAGATGGTGCTGGAGTTCCCGATTATGGCGGAATACTTCCTCTTCCAGTTGGGAGAGCGCACCGTGTTTGCCACCCACGGTGACGTGTGGCATCCGGAGCATCCGCCTATGCTGTCCCCCGGCTTCATCCTGCTCACAGGGCATACCCATCACGCCGCCTGTGACAGTTTCCCCGATTTCCTCTATCTCAATCCCGGCTCACCCGCCCTGCCGATGGGCACCAACCATCGAGGCTATCTTATTCTGGAGGAAAACGCCGCGGTATGGAAGGCACTGGACGGAACGGTCTATCGCACCCATCCTCTGGGCTGATCTTCGCAAAAAAAGAACGCTATCCTATGGGTAGCGTTCCTTTTATATCCGCGTTTATTTCCGCTCCAGCGGCGTCACCGCGCCGGTCTCGTCCACCGTGGCGGGGATGATCTGACTGCGCGTGTTGCGCGCGATGGTATCCAACCGCATCCGGCTGGGGAAATCGCTCAAGAGCGTATAGGCGACGCCGTGCTTCTTCGCCCTGCCGGTACGCCCGATGCGATGGACGTAGTATTCGTTCTCCTCCGGCACCTCGAAGTTGAACACCGCGTCCACGTCGTCCACGTCGATGCCGCGAGCCGCCACGTCGGTAGCAACGAAGACCCGGAGCTTTCCGGCGCGGAACTGCTGCATGATCTCCTCACGCTTGCGCTGGGGAATGTCGCCGTGGATGCACTTGGCGTCCAGCCCCCGAAGCTGGAGGAATTTATTGAGCCGCTCGGTACTGCCCTTGGTGTTGCAAAAACAGATCACGCGGTCATACCCCTCACGGGTGATGATACGGGCGATGGCGTCCACTTTCTGCTCCGACGGCAGTTCGATACGGTATTGCAGGATATCCGGCTTGTTCTCACGGGTCGCCTGCACGGTGATCTCCTCCGGATCACGCTGATAGATCCAGGAAATATCCATCACCTCGCGGGAGATGGTGGCGGAGAACATACCCAGGTTCTCCCGGGACGGTATCTTATCGAGAATACGGGTCACGTCAGCGATAAACCCCATGTCCAGCATACGGTCCGCCTCGTCCAGCACCACGGTTTTCACCGCGTCCAGACGCACGGTGCGGCGCTTCATGTGATCGCTCAAACGGCCCGGCGTCGCCACCACGATCTGGGGCTTGCGGCGAAGCGCCTCGATCTGCCTGCCGATGGGCTGACCGCCGTAAAGGCACACCAGGCGCACCCCGTCATGATACACGGCGATCTCACGCATCTCATCGGTGATCTGGATCGCCAGCTCACGGGTGGGCGCCAGGATCACCGCCTGCACCGTCTCCGCCGACGCGTCGATCCGCTCGATGATGGGGATGCCGAACGCCATGGTCTTGCCGGTGCCGGTAGGCGCCTTGGCGATCACGTCACGCCCTGCCAGCATGGGCGGAATACACCCTGCCTGCACCGGCGTACTGATCTGGTAGTTTTTTCTTGCAACGGCGCGGATCGTCGCCTCCGACAGACCGAAGGAGGAAAACGGCACGCCTTGTGTCACTTCCATAGGTATATCCTCTTATTTCGTCATACTCCATAAATTAGTATACCACCCCTGTCAACCGCGGAAGACGTCGGGACATAAAAAGAGCCGGCGCACGCTGTGCGCCGGCTCAGAGACTGTCAAAAAACGGCTCTGCCGCTTTTTGACAAAAGGGTTGCAGCCTACTGCGCGC
>DBWU01000016.1:247-424 GCA_002309395.1 Oscillospiraceae bacterium UBA1230 | reverse complement strand
GCCGGCGCACGCTGTGCGCCGGCTCACTGATTGCGCTTTGGGTGTTACCACTCCAAGTTCTTCTCGGTGTCCTTGCTGAACACATGTGCCACGTTGCCGCCGAAGATCAAATTGACCTCGCTGCCCATGGGGAAGATGGAGGCGGTGCCGTTGGTGGGCACGATCACGATCACGTCC
>DBWU01000016.1:0-221 GCA_002309395.1 Oscillospiraceae bacterium UBA1230 | reverse complement strand
CCATCATTTCGCTCACGTCCACCTTGCCCTTCACGCCGTCAGCGCACAGCATCAGGTGATCGGGACGCACGCCCAGGACGACCTCCTGCTCCGGCACGTTCTTGGCGGCAAGGCGCGCCTGCTTATCTTCGCTCAGCGCCACGCTGATGCCGCCGATCTCCACGCAGTACTTGCCGTCCTTCTTCACCAGCCTGGCGTCAAAGAAGTTCATCTGGGGCGTG
>DBWU01000051.1:1710-9606 GCA_002309395.1 Oscillospiraceae bacterium UBA1230 | reverse complement strand
GGCGGATTCTTCGTACTGCCCCACCTGTACTCCACCAGCGGAGACAATAGCGATGCGGCTGTGAACTTCAATTTCGGTGTGGACGGTATCGGTCTTGAGATCATCTACGCCGGTCACAGCACGGATAACCACCTCTATTCCACCTGGAAGGAATTGCTGGCAAGCGGCGCCAAGCTGTATGCCTGCGCCGGCACGGACGGACACCGTGATCTTGAGAACACGTGTCTCACCAGCGTCTACGGTGCGTCTGCCGCCGCCGCCAATAAGGGGTATCTGATCGATCAACTTAGCGTCGGAGACTTTACAGCGGGTGCCGCAGGTGTTAAAATGTGCGTAGGCAACACCGCCATGGGCGGCACGTGCAGCTTTGCCGGTCAGCGCGTGGTGGTGGACGTGACGCAGATCCATGCGCTCGCCAACGATCTGAGCCACAACTACCGTCTGGACGTGATCAGCGACAAGGGTGTTGTACACAGCGTGAAGCTGACGGTCAATAATGACGGAAGCGTCGGTTCCGGCGCGGAACTCGCTTTCGACGCGGATTCCTCCAGCGCCTTCTACCGCGTAGTCGTGGTGGATTGCTACACGAGATCCCGCGTTGCCGTCGGCAACCCCATCTGGAACGCTGACTAAGGAACAATAGGGAACAAAAAGAAGAAGCATTTTTAGCCGCCGCAAGATAGATTGAGCGGCTAAAGCGAAAGCACCGCGTACTCCGGCCGAGGGAGAGATACATCCGGAGGCCGGAGTACGCCTGCATTTGCCGATCGAAATGATGCAAAGGAATATGCCATGAACACGAAAATCGCGTACCGTAAGCCTGCCGATGGGCAGGACCGTTTCCTCATTTCCACCGTGTATCGAAAAGCGAGGCATCTGCGCCGCAGTTTGGAAAACTGCGGTGACATGTACGTGGATCGCCTGTATGCAGACGGCGTGGAGCGCCTCGAAGCGGGGAAGATCGCCGGCGCCTGCCTTGAAACGGGCATAGAATGTGTGTTTACGGATAACGCCCCCGATCCTCGCGTCCCGGTCGTTTCCCTGTCAAAGGCGCGCACGCCGGAGCAACTGCGGCGGGACGTGTTTTTTGCCGTTTTGAGCGGCGCACGGGAAGTGAAGTACGACAGCCTGCTGTCCGAGCGTGCGATCTTTGGCGCCCGGCCGGAGCCTCTGGTCCACTACATAAAGGACGTGAACTACCGCCTGAAGCAGTACGGAAGAACGCTGATGGCGCTTAAAAATACGGGCATCTACTGTGCCGCGGATACGGAGAAACGGTATCCGCAAATTGCCGGGCGGCGCCGTGAGATAGGGCGCGGCGGCATCCTTGCCGGGCAGGAACTGCCGGAAGGCCTTGTGATCGGCGAGTTTGCCGATGAGGAGAACAACCGCTATCTACTGTATCAAAACGCGAATTGCGACGATACGAAAGCATCGTCTTTTCAAATAAAACTGGCGCGGGAATTCCGCGCCTACCGTGTCAATCCCCACAACGGAAAGCAGGTCCTCGTTCGGAACAGAACCGGCGAACAGAGCATTCTGATCATGCCGGGCGACGGCGATCTTCTTCGCTATCAGCCGTCGGAAGATGAGCCGTTTCTCATCGAGTACGCCTTGAAAAAGTAAGAGGGGAGTGGGGAGTATGAAAACGAAGACCATCTTCCGCGAAAAACCGGGCAACCCGAACCGGGCGTATCGGCAGGACCGTTTTATCATCAGCTCCTGTATGGCGCTGGCAGGCGGAAATTACCAAAAGGGCGTCAGCGATCTTCGGGAGTGTATCCGCAACGCCAAGGAGATCGGGTGCAATCTGGCGGAGTTTATCTGGGCGGATTCGGAGGATACGAAAAAGTGCGCCGATGCCTGTGAGGAGTTCGGTATAGACGGGATCTTCCAGGACTGGGACGTTTTCGGCGGTTTTCAGGATCAACAAAAGACCGATGAGCCGGATCGGGAAAAGCTGGATCGGTTCATAAAATGGAGCAGAAACTACCGGCATTTTTACGGCTACTACGTGTGGGATGAGCCCCTTGCCGACCGTTCGGTGGACGCCGCCGCAAAACAGGTGGATATGATCGAGCGCCTCGCCCCGGACCGTCTGCCCTTCGTGGTGGCGATCCCCAGCTATAACGCGTCGGACACGTGGGAAAACGGCAAATTTGAAAGATATTTGACCCGTTTTGCCAAGGTGGTGGATCCACCGGTCCTGTCGCTGGACTATTACCCCTTCAGCGCCATGCGCCCGGAGCCGTTCAACCAGCTGGACGATAAGAACCTCTTTCTGGATATCGCGCTGCTGCGAAAGCTGGCGCTGGAGTTACACGCGCCCATGTGGTTTTACGTGCAGGCGGAGGACAGTCCCATCAACGCCAACTACTACCGCTTCACCCCGGAAAAGCTGACCATGCAGGCGTTCAACGTCCTGCTCCACGGCGGCAAAGCCGTGCAGTATTACTGCACGGTGGAGAGCGCCTCGTATTGGGACGGAAGACCGGGACCGCTGTTTTTCCAGATGAAAGAGCTCAATCACCGTATCCGTCAGTGGGGCAAGACGTTGATGGCGCTCACCAGCGAGGGTGTGTACCATTCCGGCGAGGTGCTGGCGGATTGCCCGGCATTTGAGGCGTACCGCGAGCCGGTTTCCCGAAGCAAGGTACTCGCCGACCGGGCGCTTCCGTTCCGCTGTTCGGTGGGAGAACTGTCCGACAGCGAGGGGAACCGCTATCTCTTTGTGCTGAATCGGGATTACCGAAACGCGCGGGACTTCACCCTTCGGTTCAAGAAACCGTCCCGCGTATACAAAGTAAGCGATCAAACCGGCGAACAATCGGTGCTTCGGAGCCGGAGCGAAGCCGTGCATCTTTCGCTGCCGCCCGGAGATGCCGTGCTGCTGCGCGTACAGGACGCGGCGGAGGAAGCGTTTTTCATTGATTACGCCCTCGCGCCGGAACGAGATATAAGGAGGAACGCATGATGTTGGATATGCTTATCAAAAACGGTACGCTGATCGACGGCAGCGGCGCGGCGCGTCGCACCGGCAGTATCGGCATACAAAACGGCGTTTTGACGGACGCTGCCGGCACGGAGAATGCCGCGCAGGTCATCGATGCCAAGGGGCGCATCGTCTGTCCCGGATTTATCGACGCCCATTCCCACGGCGATCTGCTGCTGGGCACGGAGGACGGCCGCACGTTCAAAACGGCGCAGGGGATCACCACCGAGCTTTGCGGTCAATGCGGCTTGTCGGTGATGCCGATCAACGAGCAGCGCGCGCAGGAGATGTATACCTTTTTCAATTACCACCTGCCCTTTGAAGAGGTGCGGAAGTGGACGTCTTTTGAGCAGTTTTTGGAATACGTGGAGCGTTGCTCCATGAGCGCCAACGCCAAGTTCTATATCGGACACCGTGTCTTGCGTATGCAGGTGATGGGTCTGGATAACCGGCACGCCACCGCGTCGGAGCTGGACCGGATGCAGGGCCTTTTGCGCGAGGCGATGCAATCCGGTGCCGCCGGCATGAGTACGGGCTTGATCTACGTGCCGGGTTGCTACGCCGACACGGAGGAGGTCGTGGCGCTGGCACGTGCCATGGCGCCGTATAACGGCGTCTACGCCAGCCACATCCGCAACGAGTCCGACGGTGTGGCGGCGGCGGTGGAGGAAGTGCTGGACATCGGCCGCCGCGGCGGCGTGCGGGTGGACATCTCCCACCACAAGATCATGGGCAAGAGCAACTGGGGGCTCCAGAAAAAGACGCTGGAGTTAATCCGTCAGGCGAACGAGCAGGGGATCCATACCACCTGCGATCAGTATCCCTACACGCGGTGCATGACCACCATCGTCGCCTGTGTACCCAACTGGTACTTCTCCGAGGGCAAAGAGGCGTTCTGCCTCAAACTGCGCGATCCCGCGTTCCGCGATCAGGTGCGCCGCGAGATGGAAGATCCCGCCACGCCGTATGATAACTTCTACCTCAATTCCGGCGGCTGGGACGGCGTCTACACGGTCACCGCGCCGAATATGCCGGAGGCGGAGGGGCTGTCTGTCAGTCAATTTGCCGCGTCGCAGGGGCGGGATCCGTGGGATTGTTTCTTTGAGCTGATGGACGCCACCAAGGGCACGGCAAAGTGCGTTTACGCCACCATGCGCGAGGAGGATCTGTGGGAGATCATCCAAAGTCCCTATTGCGTAGTCGGCACCGATGGATATAATAATAGTTGGGCGAGCAAGGGGCACCCCCGTGACAGTGCCACCTTCCCCCATGCGATCAATTACTACGTGAAGGATAAGAAGATCCTCACGCTGGAGCAGATGATCCACAAGATGACCGGGCTGACGGCAGAGCGGCTGTTGGTACCCAACAAGGGTCTTTTGAAAGCCGGTTATGATGCGGATGTGCTGATCTTCGACTACGACAGACTGAAGGATCTTTCCACCTACGATGACCCCAACCGTTTGACGGAGGGGATGGACTACGTGATCGTGGGCGGTCAGGTGGTTTACCACGATATGAAATTCACCGGCGTATATCCGGGCAAATTTGTGGCGCATAAGGCTTGAGAATAAGAGGGGAAAAAGAGAGAATGGAATCCACGTTACGGAGAACATGGGCGGAGATCGATCTGGACGCGCTGGCGCATAACTATCATACGCTTCGCCGCCGCGTCGGTTCAAATGTGAAGTTTTTGGGCGTAGTCAAGGCGGACGCGTACGGTCACGGTTCGGTGCAGGCGTCCCTCCTGCTGCAGGAGCTGGGCGCCGACTATCTGGCGGTGAGCAGTATCGACGAGGCGGAGGAACTGCGGCGCGGCGGCATCACCATGCCGATGCTGATCCTCGGCTATACCCCTGCCGATCAGGTGGGTCGGCTCATGGACTTACAGATCACCCAGGCGGTGACCTCCGCGGAGACCGCCCGGGCGTACAGCGCCGAGGCGGTGCGCCATGGCGGCACGCTGAAGATCCATATCAAGGTGGATACGGGGATGTCCCGTCTCGGGTTCCAGTGTGCCGGTGCGCGCTTTGACGGCGCTGTGGCGGCGATCTGTGACGCCTGCCGCCTGCCGGGGTTGGACGGCGAGGGGATCTTCACCCACTTTGCCGTGTCCGACGAGGAGGACGAGGAGAGCCGCGCCTACACCCAAGGACAGTTCGAGCTCTTTTGCCGTTGCATCGCGGCGGCGGAGGCGGAGCTGGGGCGATCCTTCCCGTTGCGGCACTGCTCCAATACCGGCGCGGTAGCCCACTGGCCGGAAACGTATCTTGATATGGTGCGTCCCGGTCTGTTGCTCTACGGGTGCGGTGAGTTCGCCGGGGAGCTGGGTCTGCGCCCGGTGATGACGCTGAAGACCACGGTCAGCGCGGTGAAAGATTATGCGCCCGATACCTCCATCAGCTATGGCAGACGGTTTGTCACAAGCCGCCCCACCCGTATGGGCGTCGTCCCTTACGGCTATGCCGACGGTTTTTTCCGCTGTCTTTCCAACAACTGCTCGCTGATGACGGCGCAGGGTCTTGCACCGGTGCGGGGCAGGATCTGCATGGATATGTGTATGATCGACCTGACCGACCTGCCGGGCGTGCAGGTAGGCGACGAGGTGGAGATCTTCGGCGCGCACAACAGCGTCAACGATCTGGCGGCGGCGGCCGGCACGATCTCCTATGAGCTCTTGACCGCTGTCAGCAAGCGCGTTCCGCGCATTTACCTGCGCGGCGGCAAGGAGATCGGCCGCGAGCTTCTGCTGCGGTTTTGACCCGTCCGGCTAACGGTATATAGCGATAAATGGCGTAAAAAAGCAGTCCCTCCCGTCAGGAGGGGCTGCTTTTTGATCATGGCGATCCGCTCAATCTTCCCAGCCGACCTTTTCCCCGTCTGCGGCGCCGAAGGAGATGGCGCCCTTCCCGTATTTGCCGCGTATGGCCGCCATAGCGCCTTCCAGACGCTCCTGCTTATCGCTTTTCTTTTCCGCCGCGCCGCCCAGCAGATCGACCTGCTCATAGGCATCGTTTCGTTCCGTGATATACAGTGCCGTCACCGTCAGCATCCGCAGCGGTTCCGGCGCGTGCCACGCCGCCATCGCCAGTTCCACGGCGGTGCGGTAGATATCCCGCATCAGCCGTGTGGGGGCGTCCAGCCGCTTCTGGCGGCTGAAGGTTTTAAAATCGGCGCTTCGCAGTGTGACCGATACGCCGCCGCAGTATAAGCCCTGCCGCCGCAGGCGCGAGGCGACGCTGTCGCTCAGCAGGGCGAGTCCGGCGCGTATTTCCTCCGGACGCGTGAGATTTTTGGGGAAGGTGGTGCCGTTTCCGACGGACTTGACGGTCTCGTGCTGATCCTGCCGCCGCACCTCACTGCGATCCAGGCCGTTGGCATAGTCGTGGAGCTGTCCGCCCAGTTTCCCCATCAGCTCCACCAGGCGCGCCCGGTCGAAGGCGGCAAGCTGCCCGATGGTTTCCACGCCGCAACGCCGCAGCAGCGTCTGCGCCGCCCTGCCCACGAACAGAAGATCCCCCACTGGCAAGGGCCACACGATCTGCCGCCAGTCTCCTGGGGAGATCACCGTGGTGGCGTCCGGCTTTTTATAGTCGCTGCCCAGTTTGGCAAACACCTTATTGAAGCTCACGCCTACACTGATGGTCAAACCCAGCTCCCGATATACCCGATGGCGTATCTCGTCCGCCACGGAACGGGGATCGCCGCCGAAGAGGTGAAGACTCCCGGTGAGATCAAGCCAGCTTTCGTCGATCCCGAAGGGTTCCACCAGATCGGTGTAGTGTCCGTAAATTTCGTTGACGCGCCGCGAGTAGATCTCGTAAAGACTGTGATGCGGCGGCAGAAGGACCAGCGAGGGGCATTTCTGCTTTGCCTGCCAAAGCGTCTCCGCGGTTTTAACGCCGAAACGCTTGGCGTGTTCGTTTTTGGCGAGGATGATTCCGTGCCGGGAGGAGGGGTCGCCGCACACCGCCACCGGCAGATTGATCAGTTCCGGGTGGCTCAACAGCTCCACCGAGGCAAAAAAACAGTTCAGATCGCAGTGCAAGATCACCCGTTCCATGGCGCGTCCTCCTTCCTCTGTGGTAACGGTATCATTATACCACGCATCGACCGCGTCGTAAACCGGAGAAAAAGGTTCCGCCCTGTAAGGGGCGAAACCTTTACGCCTGTTTATTGATGGAGCAGGGGAGACAGTGGCTTATAGATAAGCCAGCAGATGGCAACGTCGATCAATCCCTTGCAGAAGGTAAACGGCACGTTGAAGATCAAAAGGCAGTTCCACAGGGGATCGCCGACCGTAAGATCGCTCACACCGCTGAAAATCGCCTCGTAAGCGCCGATGATAGCCTCCAGCGGAAAATGGAGGATCGCCACGTACGCCGGATAGACGAGGAAATAGTTCAGCGGCAGGCTGACCGCCGCCATCGCCGCCGCGCCTGCCAGCGACCCGATCAGCGCGGTGGCGCGCCCCTTCCGGCAGTGATAAATGATGCCTGCCACGCATACGAATATGCCGCCCAGCAAGAAGTTACACAGCTCTCCCACACCGGCGGAGTGACCAAAGGGCAGATGGAGCAGATTTTTCACCAGCTGGATCGCCACGCCCCATACGGGCCCCAGGGCAAAGGTGCCCAGCAGCGCCGGCAGATCGGATAGATCCAGTTTCACGAAGCTCGGCATCACGGGGACGGAGATCTCCAGAAATTGCAAGACCGCCGCCACCGCCGCCAACATGGCGGCCACCGCCAGATGATGGGTCTTCTGTTGTTGTTTCTCCATAAAAAAGAGCTCCTTACATAGCGTAAACACCCGAAAGACGGTTGCCTTCCAAGGTGTACGCATTCAGGAGCCGCACCAACTGCCGCACACGCCTTCTCCCATCCAGACTATACTGTCGGTAC
>DBWU01000051.1:0-1690 GCA_002309395.1 Oscillospiraceae bacterium UBA1230 | reverse complement strand
TCGCGGACTATACCGCCGGTGGGGAATCGCACCCCGCCCCGAAGACAATCATTTCGTTGTTCCGCCTTTATCATACTACGCCCCACCGCTGTTTGCAACCCCTATCCGCAAAAAACGTCACAAATATTTTTTATCGTAATTCAATAAATATTACTTGACAATCGAGAAAATAGGAGGTATACTGTTGGCAACTTGGAAGGGGAGTGTGGTTTTTTATGAGCAAGAAGACCATGACGCATCTGTTGCACGTGATCTTGTGTATCGGCGCGTTGATCGCCGCAGGCATCTTCTTCGGAGCGGTGCCGCTGTACGGGCAGTATATGGCGCAGACGGAGGCGCCGGAATTTGCCTATGCCTACTGGCCGTGCTTACTCTGGGCGTGGGCGTTTGCCCTGCCGCTTTTCGTGGCGGTGATCCCGGCGTGGCGCGTGGTGACCTCCATTTCCGCCCCCGGCGGCGCGTTTTGCCGCACCAACGTTCGCGCGCTGCGGCAGATCGCCTATTTGGCGTTTGCCGACGGGGTGATCTTCCCTGTGGGAATGCTGATCGTGGCGTGTATGGGCGCCGGGGCGCCGGCGTTGACGGTGCTGGTGACGCCGGCGGTGATCTTTGCGTGCGCTGCCGCAGGCATCGCGGCGCTGTGCTTAAGCCGTCTGGTACAGGAGGCGGCGGTACTGCGCGAGGAAAACGACTTGACGATATGAGAGGTGCGATATGATCGTTTTTACCATTGACGTCATGCTGGCGCGGCGCAAAATGAGTTTGACGGAGCTTTCGGAACGGGTGGGTATCACCATGGCGAATTTATCCGTATTGAAAACCGGCAAGGCGCGCGCGGTTCGGGTAGACACGCTGGACCGGCTGTGCCGCGCACTGAACTGCCAGCCAGGCGACTTGCTGGAATGGAGAGAAGCGGAGGACGACGAGGCGGAAAAACTGTAAAGCGGATATACTTGCCACGTGTGCAGTATCAGCACTTTTCAAAGATCGAGCCTACCGTATCCGCTTACGCGATCGACCGGCACAACGCGCCGGGATAA
The DNA here is from genome assembly GCA_002309395.1 of Oscillospiraceae bacterium UBA1230. Taxonomy (GTDB): domain Bacteria; phylum Bacillota; class Clostridia; order Oscillospirales; family Oscillospiraceae; genus Vescimonas. Next base: position 650 of record DBWU01000051.1, on the reverse strand, counting down.
AACGGGGAGCTTCACCTCACGCAAAAAGACAGTACGGTCTCCGTATCGTTCAGGCGTACCGCTTCGGGGCGATACCGCTCCGTTACACTGTTCCACAACGCTTTTGCCGCAAGGTTTTTCTCGTTGTATTTGATCTCCCAGCGTCCTTTGAAGGCGGCAAAGAGGAGCTCCGCCGCCGCCGTCGCAAGCCGTTTTCTCCGATACGCCGGAAAAACCGTAAATTCTGCCAGAACGTGATCCGCGGTCATTCCGAAATGGGAATACGGATGGATCATCGCAAAGCCGATCAGCGCCCCTCCGTCGTACAGCAGGAACGCCTTGCGCTTCGGATCTGTAAAATACGCGTCAAAATAGCCGTACGACAGATTGCCGGAGGTATCCAGCTCGTCGGGATAGAAGTTTGTCATCTCATAAAGATACTTCTGATTGACGTTCCATAAAAGATCCCGATGTTCCGCTTTGACTTTGACCAACTCCATGTTTTTTACCTCGTAGATCTCGTTTTACAGGTATCGTTTTCCGTATGATAGCACGATACTGCGTGCATTTCAACCGGTGAACGTGCGCCTGCGGCATCTAAAAGCCCGGGGGGTGCGGCAGGGGGGACGCGCATCTCACCGCCCCTGCCGCGCGCCAAAAAAAGCGCCGCC
>DBWU01000045.1:360-12994 GCA_002309395.1 Oscillospiraceae bacterium UBA1230 | reverse complement strand
TGGAACACCATGGCGATATCGCGGTCCTTCGGCTCCACGTCGTTCATCAGCCGGTCACCGATCCACAGCTCGCCCTCGGTGATGTCCTCCAAGCCGGCGATCATACGCAGCGTGGTGGACTTACCGCAGCCGGAAGGACCGACCAGGACGATGAACTCCTTATCCGCGATGGTCAGATTGAATTCCTGCACCGCCACAACGCCTTCGTCGGTAACCTGCAGGTTGACCTTCTTTTCAGGAGCCTCCGCGTCTTTCTTCTTGCTCTTTTTCTTCTTCTCGGTGTTGGGATAGATCTTCTTGAGGTTGACCAGTCTCACTTCTGCCATTGTTTCCTGACTGCGAGCGTTTTGCCTCCGCAAAAACGCCCTCACGACCGCCCCTGCGGGGCGCGCCGCTTTACGACAGGTCTCCACACTGCCGCACCGCCAGCCATAGCGGACCTTGTTCCTCCTTTTGTTTTCCCTCCGGCGGCATAAAGTGGAGTGCCGACGAAAGGTTGGAATAAGATAGCTTATTCTACCATGCCGCAGGAAAAGATGCAAGGTCTTTTTGTAACGTTTTCACAAAAAGTTTACACTGCGCCCTGCCGGACGCAGTGTAAAGCAGTTTTGCTTGACAGGCGTTTCCCGCCTTATATTCCCAGCTTCTCCAGCGCGGCAAGACGCAGGCAGGTGCAGAAAACGGCGATCGCCTGACGCAGTTCCTCCGCCGGCGGCAGGGACGGCGCGATGCGGATATTGGAATCCTGCGGATCCACGCCGTAGGGGAACGTGGCGCCGGCGCCGGTCATGGTCACGCCCGCCTCTTTGCACAATTCCAGCGTCCGCCTGGCGGTGCCGGGCATGGCGTTGAGAGAGATGAAGTAGCCGCCCACGGGACGGTGATATTCGGCGATCCCCAAGGGCGCCACCGTGGCGTCCAGCGCGTCCAGCACCGCGCGGAACTTGGGGCGCAGGATCTCCGCGTGACGGCGCATCAGCGCCAGCGTATGCTCCTTATCCTTGAGATACCGCACGTGGCGCAGTTGGTTGACCTTATCGTAGCTGATGATCTGCACGTTGATAAGCGGCTTTAAGTAGGCGAGGTTCGCCTCGCTGGTCGCCATCACGGCGATACCGGCGCCGGGAAACGTGATCTTGGAGGTGGAGGCGAACTCAAACACCATGTCGCCGTTGCCGTTTTCGCGGCACAAACGCAGAATATCAGGAAACGGCCGGAACGGCGCGTCAAACTCGTGGATGCAGTAGGCGTTGTCCCACATGAGCATGAAGTCGGGCGCCGCCGGCTTCATGGCGGCAAGGCGGCGGATCGTCTCGTCGCTGTACACGATACCGTCGGGATTGGAGTACTTGGGTACGTTCCACATACCCTTCACCGCCGGATCCCGGATCAGCTCCTCCACCCTGTCCATATCGGGACCCTGAGGCGTCATCGGCACGGTGATCAGCTCCATGCCGAAGCTCTGGCTCACCTTAAAATGCCGGTCATACCCCGGCGCGGGGCAGAGCCACTTGACGGTATCCAGCTTGCACCACGGCTTATCCGAGTGGAGCAAACCGTTGGTATAAGCTTTTGCCACCGCGTCATACATCAGCTGCAAGCTGGCGTTGCCGCCTACGAAGCACTCTTCCGGACGGCAACCTAAAATATCGGCAAACAGGCGCTTTGCCGCCGGCAAACCGTCCACGTTTCCGTAGTTGCGACTGTCGATCCCGTCGCTGATAAAATCTTCGGGGCGAAGCAGTACGCCTGCCATATCCGTCACCAGATCCAACTGCTCTTTGCCCGGCTTGCCGCGGGACATATCCAACCGCAGACCAAGGCTCTTCTGCGCCTCGTAGGATGCCTTGACCGCCGCGTATTCCGCTGTGCGTTCTTCTAAGGTCATCTCATCATACCGTTTCATTCTCTTTCTCCTTTCAACGCCGACCGCGCGGCGGATCATTTTCGTCTATTGTAGCGCGAAGCGTTGCAAGTTGCAACTGTTTAGCGTATAATCTTTCCGTACTTTCTGAAAAAACGAGGTGCGCCTATGCGTATTCTGGTGCTGTCCGATTCCCATGGGCACGTTGCGGCGATGGAACGCGCCGTAGCGCTGTCACAGCCGGATCATATTCTCCATCTGGGCGACTGCCTCCGGGACGCGGAGGCGCTGCGCCGCCGCTTCCCTGCCCTGCCGCTGACCGCCGTACCCGGCAACTGCGACTACGGCGCCTGCGAGGAGCCGGAAATGCTCGTTGAGCTGGGCGGGCAGAGGATCTTCCTGCTCCACGGTCACACCCGGGGCGTAAAATACGGCATAGACCGCGCCCGGTACGCCGCGGCGGAAGTCGGCGCGCAGATCCTGCTGTTCGGGCATACACACTGTCCGCTGGTGGATTTTGACGGCACGGTGCATATCCTCAATCCCGGCACGGTTGGCGGCGTACACCACGCGGCGACCTACGGCGTCATCACCATCGGCAAAGGTGGCGTTTCCTGCGCCACATACCGTTTATAGAAAAGGAGCGTCATTATGCTGTTGATCGGCTGCCATCTCTCCCCCTCCGACGGGTATCTCGCTATGGCGAAAACCGCCCTGTCGCTGGGCGCCAACACCTGCCAGTTTTTCACGCGCAACCCCAGAGGGAGTAAAGCGAAACCACTTGACACCGCCGATACCGCCGCCTTTAACGCATTTTGCCGCGAACAGGCGATCGGCACGGTGGTGGCGCACGCGCCCTATACCATCAATCCCTGCTCCGCCGACGAGCGCACCCGGGAATTTGCCCGGATGACCCTTGCGGACGATTTGCACCGCCTGTCCCACCTTGCCGACTGTCTCTACAATTTCCATCCCGGCAGTCATGTGGGGCAGGGCGTGGAAACAGGGATCGTCCTGATCGCCGACACCCTCAACGAGATCCTCACGCCGGACACCGCCACCACCGTACTGTTGGAGACCATGGCAGGCAAGGGCTCGGAGGTGGGGGGATCGTTTGAGGAGCTGCGGGAGATCCTCGACCGGGTCACGCTGACAGAGAAAATGGGTGTATGTCTGGATACCTGCCACGTCAGCGACGCAGGCTACGATATTGCCGCCGATCCTGACGCGGTGCTGACGGAATTTGACCGGGTCATCGGACTGCACCGGCTTCGCGCCGTACACGTGAACGACAGCATGAATCCCGTAGGCGCCCGCAAGGATCGCCACGCCCGGATCGGCGAGGGGTATCTGGGGCTGGAGGGCTTCCGGCGCATCGTGAACCATCCGGCGCTGGAGGGTCTGCCCATGGTGCTGGAAACGCCCAACGATCTGCCCGGTTACGCCGCCGAGATCGCGCTGATAAAGAAAATGCGGAGCGTATAAACGCCGAAAAACGGGTATATGACCGAACGACGCGGTCATATACCCGTTTTTATTCCGTTTGCTCTTACGCTCACACCACCGTGACCCACTTTTTCCACACCGCCACGGCGCTATCCAGCGCGGCGGCAGGGTCCGGCGCGTACTGGGCCTCCCCGTCTGTGACCAGCGCGCCGTGCCCGTAATCGTCGAAGGCGTAAACCGCGTCCTCCGGCGCGGCGCCTGTCAGGAGGAAAAACGCTTTACCCAGCCGGCGGCGCATATCCCGGATATCCAGTGAATAGCCGCTCTCCAGCAGGATCCCGGCGCCGTGACGCGCCATCTGCTCCGCCGCCGCCAGCGACAGTTTCCGATCGCCCGAACGCAGATCCTGCAGCTCTCCGGCGGAGGGATTGGCGGTCTGCACCGCGGCAAACACCGCTTTCCCCTCCGGCGCGGCACAGGCGTCCGCCCCCAGATAGGGCAGCACCGTCACCGCGTCGGCTTCCGGCAGAGCGGATAGCCACGGCTCCGCCGACGCGCTCCGGCAATCTACCACGGTATATAGTTCTCTCGCGCGCGCCGCGCTGACCAGATTTGCCAGCACGTCAAACCCGACGGCGCCGCGGCGCAGATACGCCTCGGCGCGCAACACCACCGCCGCGACCCGTCCGGCAGCGGCGTCAAGCATCCGCACGCCGTGAAACCGCAGCGCCTCCGCTTGTGCCACGGAGCCTGCGCCGTACAGCTCCGCAAAACGCTCCCGATCCTTCGCCGCCAGACGCGCCGGGTCTGGTCCCACGGTCAGCGCCACCGGCGTATGACGGCGGCGGATCGCTTCTTGTAATACTGTAATGGACATACGATGCTCCTTTGTTGAAACGCTCTACGCTATATTATACGCATTTGGCTTGTTTTGGCAAGAAAAACAGCGTGTTTTTTTCGCCGCGCCACATATACTATGGGCGTGATAAAAAGGAGTGATCGAAATGAATCTATCCACGTTTACCAAGGGCGTCTGCGTGGGCATGGTGGCAGGCGTTATGCTGGATATGGCAACCACACCCCGTCCCAAGACGCGCAAAACGTCCATCGGCAAGATAATGCAAAACGTCGGCAACGCCATGGACCGGACGCTGACCGATATGCGCCACATCATGCATTGACCTGAAGGAAAGAGCCGCCTGTGCCGCGGCTCTTTCCGTTTGCCGCCAAACTTCAGCGACCCGTGATCGTAAGCAGAACGTCCCCGGTGGAGGTGGTAATGCGGCACGCTCCGCCCCCCGTGGTATCCGGCACGTTGACCGTGCCGGTGGAGGTTTTTACATAGAATACTTTTTCCGAGCGCAGCGTTCCCGTCACGTCCCCGGTGGAAGTGGCGACCGTCATCTCCCCCGCGTCAGCGCCGTTAAACGCCACGTTGCCGGTAGAGGTCTTGACCGCAAGGGCGCCGGATACCGATGCGCCGCAGGATACGTTGCCGGTGGAAGTGGCGACCGAAAGGCTTTCCAGGGAAAACCGATCCGGGATCGACACGTTCCCGGTACTGCTCTCAATGCGCCACAGTCCGTATTCTTCCGCAGGGAGATACACCGTCACCGACGGCGAACGGAAAGAGAAGGATACGTGAAACTGCCGCGGCCGGTTACCTTCGGCGGTGATCGTCAGCGTTCCGTTTGCAACGGTCGCGGTATGGCGCTCCCCTTCCCACTCCTCAAAGACCACGCGGCATACGCCGTCATCGGAGGGCAGGAAGGCGATATCCTCCGTTCTAAGCGAGATCTCCACGTTTTCAAACGGTTCGTCCGGAACGTACGTGTTCGTCTCATATGTATCAAGATCCAGCACGGAAAAGTCATACCCGGAGGCGGCAAACGCTCCGGCAAACAGAATTGCTCCCACCGCCAGCAGAATAACGGCGACCGTACGCCATCTTTTGTTCATCTCGCGCGCTCCTTTCCCAGCAGCAGGGATTTAACGCCTACCGCCATCCGCTTTGTCAACCGGACAGTCCCTTTTGTCGCCGCCACGCATCCGTAGAAACAAACGATCGCAAGACCTGCCAGAAACGATCCGGCACCCAGCGTCATGACCCCTGCCGCCGCGACGCCGCTGACAAAGTAGGAAACCGCACCGGCGGCGCTACCGACGGCACACACCGCAAAGGACAGCTCCGCCGCCCACAGGGACAGAATGACCGCCCAGAGCGATACGTACAGTGAAACGATCACCGCCACCGCCGCCGCCAGCAGGGAAAACCACACGGGAAAGCCCAGCACGATACATACGGTCTCCCACGGGCGTAGACGGCGTTTTGGCGCGATACGCTCTTTGACGATCGTTGTCAGGGGCGTTTCCGCCGCGATCCGGGATACAGTCTCCTCCACGGTGCCGATGCCCCGGACCGCCTCGTCCATATCGCCGCATTCCTCGGCGCGGTCGTCTATCATCTCGCTGTAAAAGGCGATCCATTCCTCCCGGTCAGACGGCGGCAGTCCCGTCAGCCGTCCTTCCAGCTCCGCTAAAAAACTCTCTTTACTCATGCCGCTCCCCCCTGACCACAAATTGATATACGGAAACTACTTCCTTCCACTCCGTTTGAAAATCCCGGAGCCGCTGTAAGCCGCTTTCGGTGATATGATAGTATTTGCGAAGCCTTCCTTCATGCGCCGCCGCCTCCACCGTCAGCAGTTTCGCGCCCTCCAGCCGCTTCAGGATGGTATACAGCGTCGATTCTGACAGCTCGATATACGGCTTTAGCTCTTTGATGATCTTATAGCCGTAGGAGTCCCCGTCCCGTATGGCGGCAAGAACGCATGCGTCCAGCAATCCCCGTTTCAGTTGCGCGTCCATCTTATACCTCCCTTCGCGTAATACATCGTATCACGAAGTATTACGCTTGTCAAGTGTAACGCAGGCATAAATAGGAAAAAAGCAATTTTTGGTTTGAGCACGTAACGTGAGCCGTTTTGTAAATCGTGTTCCATCAGCGGTGTTCGCCAAAATCCGCATAAATGCCGGGTTTATCTAAGAAAATCACCCTCTGAACGAACACGAATGGTTCAGATTCAGAGGGTGATCATTTGCGTTTTTTTATCTTCTCACTCGTTCTCCCCGGCGGCGAGGCGCACACAGCGGTACGCGCCGTCGTAATACCCCTTCTTTTTGAGCTCGTTGATCTCAAGACAGAGATGCGGAATGATCTCCCTGTCGCGAAGGAGTGTGTCGAGCGCCGCGCAGACGCCTTTTTTCGTCGGGTACTCGTCCGTCGAGTCGCCGAATTCCCTTCCGTGGATCGCGCCGTAGATCTCGTGTCCGCCGATGTGCTTCATATATAGCTTCGGTATCGGATAGTAGGCGAGCTCGGACGGTTTGGTCACCAGAAGATCACAAACGGGCATAAGAAGATTCGTCGCGTATACGGCACGGAAAATATCGCCGTTGCAGACCAGCGTCACGCCGTGCGCGTCGCCGTCCCGGATCGCGTCAACTCTCGCTTTGAGCCCCTCATAATCATCTTGGAAAGAGTAACGATCGGCTCTTTTCCCTATCAGTTCCGCCATCGAATCGAAGACTGCCTTGTGGTCGCCCGTGTTGAGAAACAGAGCCACCTCTCCGCGATCGACGTAAGGGAGAAGATGTTCAACCATCGCGCGAAACATATCTCCGCCCGCGCCCGCGCCGCCGACATTCATAAGGATCCGCACGGCGCCGCCGCCCTTTACGCGTTCGATCCTCTTTCTGTTGTCATTTTCAAGGTCGCACAAAAGCTCGTGATCCACGTAACATCCGACCTCTTTTATATCGCTCTCCGGCATCGGCAGAAGCGGCGTCTTGGCAAAACCGCCGAGCGTCTTGTACCCGAGGTACGCGAACGGAGTCTGCACCGCATGGATCGAACCCTCGGCGAGATGAAGCGCCATCGGCCAGTTGTCGGGGATCGCGTTCACCACGCTTTTCATCCCCGCGTGGATCGCGCCCTGCGCCGGCCAGACGTGGGTGGCTATATACGGTATATCCTTCGGGATGTTTTTGAAGATCGGGACGAGAAGCTCCGAGTTCTTCTGATCCTTCGCGTTGTACGTGATCTTTTTGAACCCCTCGCTGTTGAGCGGCTCCCACACGATCTTGTTGAACAGGCGTGATTTTTGCGATATCCGCGAGGCAAGCGAATACATTTCGTTCTGTTCTCTTATCATCTTCGAGCCGGTCGCATCGAAGGAGGCGAGATCGAGCCACAGCGGATCGTATCCGAGCGCACGGGCGCACGACGCCATAGCGATGCTGATGCGGTAGTGTCCGAAACCCATCCGGATATTGCCAACGATAAGCGGATTTTGCGGAAGCTGTTCGTTCTCCTTTGAAAACACTATATTTGCGACGTTCATATCGCCGAGCGCGTCGATCGGAGCGAAACCGATCTTGTAGTCCGCGCCGCTGTCGTCTCCATATTTCTTTATGAATTTCGCGCGGCTCTTTTCAGCCGATCTCACGGTCTTCGCGTCGATTCTGTTGCCGAAGATAACGCTCGTTCTGTCAGTCAATGAGAACACCTCTTTCCGTGTCGTATTGGAAGATCTGTTCGCCGTCCGCCGCCTCGCACCTGATCGTTATAACGTCGCGCAGACGCGAATACGTTACCGTTTTCTCCTTTTGGAACAGATCAAGGGCTTCAGCGAGCAGCGCTCTCTTCTCCCCGTCGTATGCGGCAATGTTGTCGGACGTCATCATAACGCTGCCGAACAGAGCGTTCAAGGTAATGAGCGCTTTTCTCTGCTCACGCGAGAGCGAGATGTTATCGTCGCGCAGAAGGAAAACGTCCGGGTCGCACCCGAAGAACACGCCGTCCATAAAGGAGCGAAAAACGGTGTTCTGGAGCGTGGTCTTTGTGGAAATTCGCTCGCGGTGCATATACTTCATATACCACACGTCGTCGAATTTGAGCGACACGTCGGGGCCGATCCTGACGTAATCGAATACGCCGACGGCGTTGCCGAGCGTCGCTCCGCAGCCGAGGATCGTTTTGTCGCCGAGGACTTCGCGAAGAAAAGCATACGCGCTCCCGGCCGCCGCCGCGCGCGTTCTCCCCGCGTATTCGGGGAGCGACGCCGCGTAGAGAAAGTCGAGCTTGAAGAAATCGAATCCCATATCAGCGTAATGGGTAAGGCATTTTCTTATGTAGTCCCTGACGTCCTCGCGGTCGAGATCGAGCGCATAGTGACCGCTCCAGTTCGAGCCGCATTTGACCGGCATGCCGTCCGCTCCCTTTTTGAACCAGTCCGGTTTTTCTCGAAACAGACGGCTCTTTTCCTCCGCGACGAACGGCGCGAGCCATATCCCCGGGCGAAATCCCCTTTCCTTTATCGCCGCGACGACAGGCTCAAGCCCTCCCGGAAACTTGGCGCGATCCACATCGAGCCAGTCGCCCACAAACGTCTCGTATCCGTCGTCGATCTGAAAGAGGTTGAATCTTTCGTCGAGAGCGGCGAGATCGCGCAGGATCGTCTTTTCGTCTATATCCTGGTAGTAGTTATACCACGACGTGTACCCGAACACCTTTTCGGTCTTCTTTTGCGGGTAGTATTTCCTCATCAGCTTCCTGCCAAGCGAAAACGACGGCGCGTAAATATAGTCGCAAACGGTGAACTCGTCGCCCGCTTTCAGCGTCACACCGCCGATATCACTCATGATCGAGACGCTTCCGTCGCGTCTCACGACCTCGAAAATGAGGTACGCGTTCGCGAGGTTGAGGCTCGCAGCAAAGCCTGAGACTTTCCCGCGAACGTAGAACACGTCGTAGCCGTGGAGGACCCTCTTGTCGTACTCATAGAAAGTCGCGTCGCCGTAACGGTCCAGCGCGAAATTCTTTTTGAGCAGTCCCGGCAGCCTCGTAACGTCACGTTCCCTTACGTCTCCGTAATATTCCCGCGTATCCGTCCACGACTGATATCCGTTGATAAAATAAAGATCGCCCTGTGGTCCGAAGTCCTCCGGATGATCCATCGAGAAGAAATCGTGTCCGCTTTCAGAGTAGCCGAGAAGCGTCACGTCGCCACGCGCGCGAACGGTGACGCGGCGGCGCTCGCCGTTGTCGGCGACGAAAAGGGACAGATCGCCCCCGTTTTGCGCGGCGGTGAGGACCTTCTCTTCACCGCCCGCTTTATACGTCAGTTTGAATATACAGTTCATTTTTGCGTCTTGCCGTTTTCTTCAGGCTTGTTGTCACTTATCGTTTTCATAACGTCCCTTTCCCTGTAAAGCGCGAGGATGAGAGCTCCGAGAACGCAGAACACCACGGCGACTACGGCGACGACCGTCAACCCGAGGGGAGACGCGGTGATATCGTTTGAATCAAGATTCTGCGTCGTTCCCATTATCGCAAGCGAGGTGAAAACGAGCATGGCGATCGACTGACCCCATTTCATCGCAAACGTACGAGCCGCAAAGAACATCCCCTCGCGATTCTCGCCTGTGGTGTAGCCGTCCGCTTCCGCGACGTCGGCGACGATCGACTGCGGAATGATCCCGAGAAGCGCCATCGGGAACGCGGCGATCGCGCAGATAAGCGCGCCGATGATCATTCCCGGGATCGGCAGGACTCTTATAAGCGCGGTGATAACGTATGCGAGCGCGAGCCCGAGGAACCCGACGATCGTGAGCTTCTTTTTGCCGAAGCGTCTTACAAGCCCGGACACGAAAGGATAGAACACCGCGGAAAGAACGGTCATTCCGCCCATAAAGACCATCGTCATAGATTCGTCGAGCTCCATCGAGACCTTGACAAAGAACGGAAGCCCCGTCTGGAAGAGAGTGAGTCCGATCCAGTACATTATGTCAGACCCGACAAATACACGGAAATTGCGGTTCCTGAACGTCGCGGCGAGCGATTTGAACATATTCGATTCGGACGGCTTTGTGTCAACGAATTCCTTCTCTTTGAGAAGGAACGTGGGAAGGAGCATACAGACGCAGGATATCACCGCGAGGACGATAAAGCATATGCGGTAGCTCCAGTTGAAGCCTATGTTCATCCCGCGCAGAACGCCGGCGAAAACGAACGGCGTATAGGCGAGAAGTGTTCCGGCGAAGAAAGTGAGCGAGATCGCGGTCGAGATAAACATTCTGTCGTCCTGCGTCTTACCGAACTCGGAGATGAGCGCGTTGTACGGTGTGCAGTACATCGTCATAAACAGATAAAACAGCACGATGAACACGGATATCCACGCGACGTTGATACCGCTTATGGCATTGACCGGCGCGCAGAACAAAAGAACCGCGACGACGGAGAGGGGGAGCGCGGCGTACTGCATGAACGGTATTCTTCTGCCGCGGCGGTTTTTCGATCTGTCGCTGAGAGAGGCGATCAGTGGGTCGGTCACCGCGTCGAAAATGCGGGACAGTGCCGTGATCAGACCGAGGATCGTGAGAAAGCCGAGAACGACCAGTCCGGGGGTGATGAACTGCGTCGCGCCCGCGTCGATGTCCCCCTGCGTGGGGAGGTAAAACGTAACGAACCACGCGTTGATAACACCGCTGAGGATCGACCATCCGAGCTGTCCGACAGCAAAGATGATCATTTGCTTTTTTGTCAGTCGTTTCATTTTGTTTCAGGTATCGCCCGGTGTCCGGAAATACTTTCCTCCTGTCTTTCATTCCCGCATATTGCGGCTCATATAGAGATTATCATGTTTGCACATGGTTTTCAACCATTTTACAAAAAAGCGTTCCGCCTTATTATAGGACTACAATACATACACTGTTCATACGGCACACTTTCTATCTTGACTTTTCCGTCAAGATATGTTATTCTGCCGATGGAACCGAAAATGGTTGTATCTGCGGGCAATTGGAGCCCAAGGCCCTGCATCCATTTTTCGGTTCTTTTTCTGTTTTCGTCCAGATATACAAGGCCGCTGCTGCGTATAAACTGTGCCGCGTTGCTGCTCTTGCCGTACGCGCCGGCGATCACGTTCATGTCCATCAGCTCGCCGCCTCGCGTGGTGCGTTGTGCCTGAACCGAAAACCATCGAACACCTGACGCCTATGAATCGGAGAAAACCGTTACATTTCGTAATATCAATCATTCAACCACATTCGACCATTATCTGATGAATCTTCTCACGCAATGATCCCGCGTCTATGGCGATAACAGTACAATCAAAATAGTCGGTATGCAGTACCAATTCCCATTTTTTTATTGCTTCTACAGACCGAATATCAGAATAAGGAATAGATTGAGACAGATATGGTTTTTGATCCTGACACTCAATTTGCATCATATCGCTGAACAGATAAAGATTGCCGTTTTTGATTTTTCCCTGTATACAAAAATTCGCATTCTCCCGGTATATGACTTCTTTTGTGAATTGATTCTCAATTTTTCTGTATCGCTTCTGAACAATTCTGTCATCTATAACAATACAAAAGAACATAAGCACGCAGAACAAAACACCCGCTGCAGCACCTAACCAAACTAACGATTTGTCAACAAAAAAAATAACGATTCCGCAAACCAGCCCAAATGATATGCCTAAAAAAACTGAAAGATAGAATTTTGTTTTCATTGACTCACCTCCGTATATGTGCTATTTGTAATTGGTCAATAAAAATACAGAAATAGGATTGCCATCTTTGTCAGAATAGCAATCCTATTATGTGATTACAGAACGAATATGCAAAACAGGAAAAAGGGGCTAACAAACCTGTTTGCAGCGTTTAGGGGATGGTTTGCGTTCTGAACGAACGAAAACAAAAAGTGAAGTTTGCCCTGACGGGCAAGTGATGTTACGGCTATCGCCGCAGTGATGATTTTGCCTTCGGCAAAAGTGATGTGACGTGTTCCGGACACATGCCGCAGGCACACATCACGCCCGAAGGGCACATCACTTGGCGAAGCCGTCCATCACGTTCCGCAAAGCGGAACACATCGTTGAAAAAAGCACTTGCTTTCGCAAGTGCTTTTTTCTGGCAGGGGCAGAAAGATTCGAACTNNCACGCGGTTTTGGAGACCGCTGCTCTACCAGCTGAGCTATACCCCTATATGGTGGGCCTTCGGGGACTCGAACCCGGGACCGGACGGTTATGAGCCGTCTGCTCTAACCAACTGAGCTAAAGGCCCATCAAGCCCGCGTCGGCTTTGCTATTATAGCGCACATCCTCCGAAATAGCAAGACCTATTTTACTTTTTTTATCCGCCGCGTCGTATGCGGCATTCGGCGATCATTTCAGGTCACCGCGTTACTGTGATGACAAAGAGAACGCCGCGCGTACGCGCGGCGTTCTCTCTGGTGCCCCGTCGGGGATTCGAAC
>DBWU01000045.1:0-304 GCA_002309395.1 Oscillospiraceae bacterium UBA1230 | reverse complement strand
TGGCAGGGATGGCTGGACTCGAACCAGCGGATGAGGGAGTCAAAGTCCCTTGCCTTACCACTTGGCTACACCCCTTTGTGGAAAGAAGGCAGGGACTGGGATCGCTCCCAATCCCTGATTCTTTGTGGGGTGGGTAAAGGGACTCGAACCCTCGACACCCGGAACCACAATCCGGTGCTCTAACCAACTGAGCTACACCCACCACATACTTGCCGCAGCACGGGACGCTGACGCCTGACGAAAATGGTACGCCAAGAGGGATTCGAACCCCCGGCCTACTGCTTAGAAGGCAGTTGCTCTATCC
>DBWU01000074.1:3146-3266 GCA_002309395.1 Oscillospiraceae bacterium UBA1230 | reverse complement strand
TCGTCACGGAGCTGGGTCAGCAGGGCGTGTGTATCAGCGCCGGTTCCGCCTGCCACAAGGGGAAACCCAGCCACGTGATCGCCGCCATGGGTCTTTCCCGCCGTGACGCGGCAGGGGCGT
>DBWU01000074.1:0-2998 GCA_002309395.1 Oscillospiraceae bacterium UBA1230 | reverse complement strand
ACGCTGCCCATCGCGCTGCAAAACCTCATCACGTTCTCTCTGGGGCTGATCGACACCTTTATGGTCAGCCAACTGGGGAACGACGCCATGGCGGCGGTCACCACCGCCAACGTGCCGGTCTTTCTCCTGCTGTCGCTGGTATTCGGCGTGCAGAGCGGTCTGGCGATTTTAGTGAGCCAGTACTGGGGCAAGCGCGATCTGGAGAGCATCAGCCGGGTGCTGGGCGTGGCGTGCTTCGTCGGTCTTTCCCTGTCGGCTCTGCTGGCGGTGCTGTTCTACCTGTTCCCCGTAGCGATCATGGATCTTTTGAGCAATAACCACCACTTGAGTGTATTGGGCGCGCCGTATCTGCGTTTGATCGGTTTTTCCTATCTTTTCAATATGCTCTCAAGCATCTACGTCAGCGCCCAGCGGAGCGTGGAGCGCCCCTTATTCGGCATGCTGGTGTTCGGCTTTTCCACGATCTTGAATACGGGACTCAATTATATTTTGATCTTCGGGCATCTGGGCGCGCCTGCTATGGGCATCGAGGGCGCGGCGCTTGCCACCCTTCTATCCCGGGTATCGGAATTTCTGATCTGCGCCGCAGTGGCGATCCGCGGTCGTCACCTGCCGCTGTGCGCCTCGGCGTTCCTGCGCCCCGGCTGGGCGATGTTCCGCCGTTTTTTGCGCTACGCCACCCCCGTGATGTGCAACGAGTCCCTCTGGGGTCTGGGCAACTCGCTTTTGACGGTGATCCTGGGTTATATGGAAAACTCCGTGTCCGTGCTGGCGGCGTATTCCGTCACCGGCAATTTAGGAAGGCTCTTCCTGGTGGTCTGCTTCGGATTAGGCTCCGCCACCGCCGTGATGGTGGGCAAGACTATCGGCGAGGGCGCCGACCGTCAGGAGATCCTGACGCTTGGCATCGACCTCCTCCGCTTCACCACGTGGGTGGGTGTGGGACTGGGCGCCGTATCGTCGCTTCTGTTGCCGCTCCTGTTCCACCCGGTACTGTTCCCCCTTTTCAAGCTCTACGGTGAAACGGCGCAGATCGCCACGGCGCTGGCGGTGGGCACTTTCGTCACCACGCCGCTCCACGCCTACTGTATCTGCACCATCATCGGCGTGTTGCGCGCCGGAGCGGACGTGAACTGGTCCGCGGTGCTGGACGTGGGGCCTCAATGGCTGGTAGCTCTGCCGCTCACGGCGTTTCTGGCGCTGGTGGTACGGGGAAATTTCTGGCTGGTGGTGCTGGCGATCCAGTCGGAAAGTCTTGTGAAAACGCCGTTTTGCATCTGGCGCGTCCGGTCGGGAAAATGGATCCACAACGTGACGGGGGATCCCGTCCATGAGGCGTGACCCCCTCCCCATGCCGCTTATATTCAAAAAAAACGCGCCTGTTTTCCAAGGAAAACAGGCGCGTTTTTTATTTTTTCTTTCCGCCGTGTGACGCCTTCATGCGCTTTTCGTGGTTGAGGATGGTCTTGCGGATCCGCAGGTTCTCCGGCGTGACCTCCAGCAGCTCGTCGTCCGCCAGAAATTCCAGGCACTGTTCCAGACTCAAGCGGCGCGGCGGCGTCAACCGCAGCGCCTCGTCCGATCCGGCGGCGCGCATATTGGTCATCTGCTTTTTGCGGCACACGTTCACGGTGATGTCCTCCGCCTTGGGGCTTACGCCCACCACCATGCCCTCATATACCGCCACACCCGGTCCGATGAAGAGCGCGCCGCGATCCTGTGCGTTAAAAAGGCCGTAGCTCACGCTCTCCCCCGTTTCAAAGGACACCAGCGAGCCTGTGTTGCGGCGTTGCAGTTCGCCCTTATACGGCGCGTAGGAATCAAATACGCTGGCCATGATCCCCTCGCCCCGGGTATCGGTCAAAAACTCGTTGCGGTAGCCGAACAACCCCCGGGACGGCACCCGGAACTCCAGTTTCATGCGGTTACCCACCGGGTTCATCTCCACCAGATCGCCCTTGCGGCTGCCCAGCTTCTCGATCACGGCGCCCACGCTCTCGGCAGGCACGTCCACCACCAGCCGTTCCACCGGCTCACAGCGAACGCCGTCGATGGTGCGGTACAGCACACGGGGCGGCGACACCTGGAATTCGTATCCCTCCCGGCGCATGGTCTCAATGAGGATGGAAAGGCTCATCTCGCCGCGACCCGCCACGTTGAACGCGTCCATAGCGCCTTCGATCTCGCTGACCCGCAGGCTCACGTCCTTGAGCGTTTCGCGCCAAAGCCTGTCACGCAGTTGGCGGGAGGTGACGTATTTCCCTTCCCTGCCGGCAAAGGGAGAATCGTTGACAGAGAAGGTCATCTCCACCGTAGGCGCGCTGATCTTCACAAAAGGCAGCGGCTCCACACATTCGGGCGCGCAGATGGTATCGCCGATAGTCACGTCACCGATGCCGCTCAAGGCGATGATGTTGCCGGCGTCCGCCTCCTGTACCGCGATACGGCTGAGCCCTTCGAACTGATACAGGCTCACCGCCTTGGCGCGTTTCGCCGGCGCGTCCGGGTCGTGATAGTTGCAAACGGCGATCTCCTGATTCTGCCGCAGCGTGCCGCGCTCAATGCGTCCGATGGCGATCCGCCCCACGAATTCGTTGTAGTCGATGGAAGATACCAGCATCTGGAACGGCTCGTCCACGTTGGCGTCCGGCGCCGGGATATAGTCGAGAATGGTGTCAAACAGGGGTTTTAAGTCCGTCCCTGCGGTGTCGGGCGAATAGGAGGCGGTGCCGTTGCGCGCCGAGCAGAAGAGCATGGGGCTGTCCAACTGCTCGTCGTTGGCGTCCAGCTCCAGCAAAAGCTCCAGCACCTCGTCCACCACCTCGTGGATCCGCCGGTCGGGGCGGTCGATCTTGTTGACCACCACGATCACCCGGTGTCCCAGCTCCAGCGCGCGGCTGAGCACGAAACGGGTCTGGGGCATAGGACCTTCGGCGGCGTCCACCAGCAAAATCACGCCGTTGACCATCTTCAAAATGCGCTCCACCTCGCCGCCGAA
>DBWU01000082.1:13018-17882 GCA_002309395.1 Oscillospiraceae bacterium UBA1230 | reverse complement strand
GGTTTCAAGGAGCGAGTGGGAATAACGCAAAACATACATCCCACGTTTATGGCGGAGATACGCGATACAGCGCCGGTTTTTTTCTGATGAAAATAGCGGAGGGCAACAGGTAGGTTTACTTGTTGCCCTTTTCTATTTTGCCTGAACACTTAGCGTGGTATGATTTCTGTTGATCCATTTAGATCTATTGTCCGTATGATTATCTTTTTGTTGTTAAGAATCTCGTAATATGATAGAATTGCAACAGCGATAAAGGAGGGACCGTATGTTAAACGAGAATCAAAAGCCGAGCTTATCCGTTCCATCCCGCAATTACGGTATCGACGCATTCAGAATCATTTCCATGCTGATGGTCGTTATGCTGCACGTTTTAAGGCACGGAGGAATCTTAGAATCAGCAGAATCAGCGAATTACTGGGCAGTATGGTTTTTAGAGATTTTAGCGTACTGTGCCGTTAACTGCTATGCATTGGTTTCCGGGTACGTTGGTGTATATGCAAAATACAAAATAAGCAATTTGGCAATTCTATGGTGCAGGGTGGCTTTCTATACCATTCCCATTACGGTGGTGTGTAAGATCGTCTTTCCGGATAAGATAGGCCTCGGAACGCTTGTTTCCGCCTTTTTCCCCGTTTATTCCGGAGCATACTGGTATTTTACGGCATACGCCGTTATGTTCTTGTTCATTCCTTTTATGAATGAGGCAGTTGCCCGTTTATCTCAAAACGCCCTTCGTTTTTCATTGATCGCTATCGTTATATCCGTTTCGGTGATCCGTCCGTTCGCAAGCATCATCTGGGACGATATTTTTAAATTGCAAAACGGTTATTCTGGCTGGTGGTTAATGATACTGTATCTGATTGGCGCCTACGTGAGAAAATATGGTTTATTTAATCGGATCAAATCACATAGAACGGGTATTTTCCTATCAGCATATTTTGCGTTTGCAGTGATCACCTGGCTATCAAAACTCATCCTTCAGTTCATTTCCTATCGATTGTTCGGCGAAATAAAGCTTGACGGGATATTGGTCGAATACTGTTCCATCACCATATTAGGTTGTGCCGTCTCACTGCTTCTGGCTTTTGAGCAGCTTAAGCTTCGTTCCGCTATGGCAAAAGCCGTTGCCATTCTCTCTCCGCTTGCATTCAGTGTTTATCTGATCCACGAACAGTTTTTTATCAAAAATGAATTTATCGTTGACAAATTAAAATGGGTAGCAGGATTACCCGTATGGCAGGTGGTCCCCACAGTATTGGGGATCGTCATCGCTATCTATTTGATATGCTCGATCATCGATTTAGGGAGACACTATTTGTTTACAAAGCTTGACGTTAAGAATCGACTGATACGCAGTGAGGAAAAACTTAAAAAAAAGCTGTTGAAACTTACGGGTTCACCGGTATAATGAAACAAATTCAGAAGATCATCAATCATTTCCATTGATACTGACGTTACCACAGCGACGCATTGCGCAGTACGATGGATCAGGCGAGTGGAAATTCGTGGCGGAAAGACCGCCTTTAGGAGGGTACTATGAAAAAGATTGGCATCACACTGTTTACGCTGCTCCTGTCCGCTTTGGTGATGGCAGGCTGCGGAACCGGGCAAACTGCAGGTAATCAAGACGACGGGGCGGTGATCGATTCCATCAAAACCATCGGTGACGCGATGGCGCTGGATTCTGAAGACGCCCAGATGGGTTTTTATGAGGATGCGGTCGTATATGTCTTCTCCATCGGCGACACCTACTACCGCGCAAAGGCGACCCTTTCCCCGGAGATCTCGGACGAGCTGTGGACGCTTGATATTCTTGAGGACGATTACGAGGAAAAGCGCGATGCGTTGATAGCGGCGCTGGCGATCGACGAAATTGAGAATCTCAACGACCAGATTCTCGACCCGGACGAGATGGACGCGCTTTCCGGCAAAACCGGCGAGGAACTGTTAGACGGCGGATGGTACTGCACCGGATACAATCTGGAAACCATGGAGTTCTGGATGAACTACGGTCCTTTCTGCTACACGGTCGTGTTCAACGGTTCGGTTCCCGAAGAAGAATACGCGGATTTTAACGATACGGAAGACTTGAAGGATATGACGGTCAAATCCGTAACCTACTACGCTCTCGGCGATGCGACGGACGTTGCATGATCCCGATGCGATCACCTGTTAAGGTTCCGCAGGCGCTCTGCCTGCGGAACCTTTTTCATGCCGACGCCGGCGCCCTTGCTTTTCCCGGCGCGCCGCTTTATAATGATGACAACACACGGAGCGGAGGTGCGACGCGTTATGGCAACGGAACTGACGGAACGCAGAGAGAAGAAAGTCGAATACGTGGAGCTGATCTACGATTTGATCTTCGTCTATATCGTCGGGCGGAACAATTCCCTGCTCCACCATTTCTCCGGCGGTTTTATCGGCCCGGAACAGTTTTTCACCTACGTTTTCTGTACGCTGGCGGTGATCCAGATCTGGAACTACACCACCTACTATATCAATATCTACGGGCGGCACAGCGTCAGAGACCACGTATTCCTCTTTATCAACATGTTTCTGCTCTACTTCCTGGCGGAGGGGACCGGGACGCATTGGGCGCAGTTCCACGCACAGTATCACGCCGCGTGGGCGCTGATCCTGCTCAATACCGCCGCGCAGTATCTGCTGGAAGGGAGAAATCATCCGCAATCGCCGGAGCATCGGCGCAGAACACAGCGTATGTCGCTGATCCTGCTTTCCCAGTCCGTCATGATCGCTGCCGCCATCGGAGAGTATCGCCTGTGGCAGACCAGCTTCTGCTCCGCATCCGCCATCGTTCTGTCGCTGCTGGCGACTTCCCTCTCCGGCAGGAACTCCTGCGCCGGCGTGGTGGATTTTGCCCACCTGTCGGAACGGGCCATGCTGTACGTGGTGTTCACTTTCGGAGAGATGATCATTGCCATCGCCTCCTATTTTGATGGCGAGTTGACGGCAAATAACCTCTATTTTTCCGCCATGGCGTTTTTGATCGTCACCGGTCTTTTCTTAAGCTATGGCATTTTCTACGACCGTATTCTGGATCGAAACCGGAAAACCAACGGAATTGTCTATATGCTGCTGCATATCTTTTTGATCCTCACGCTGAACAACCTGACCACCGCGCTGGAGTTCATGCATACGGAAAGCGTATCGCTTCTGCCGAAACTCCTTTTCCTGCTGCTGTCGCTTCTCATTTATTACGGCTTCCTTCTCCTCTCGGCACACGCCTATTCCAAGCCGTCCTGCCTCATCACGCGGCGGTTTTTGATTCCTTTCTCCGGCGGCGCTGCCGCATTTGCGGCGCTGATGCTGCTATGGCGGCAGGAGATGCGGCTCAACATCGCGCTGACGGTGCTGTTCGTTTTCTCCGCGGCATTGGCTCTATTTCGTATGTCGCGCGCCGTCAAAGCGCCGGCGGACGCTGACAGCGGCATAGAAGCATCATAAAATACGCGGCGCGGTCTACTAAGACCGCGCCGCTTTTTCGGCAATATGCTTTCGATCAGCCCATGCGCCGGGCAATCTCGTCTATGGTATCCATCAAATGGGAATGTTCCATAGGCTTGTGGATCTCATACGGCGCCGGTTCACGCACCTTGCGGATGGAGAACGGGATCCGCCCCTCCCGCACGGATTGCTTTAAAAACACCGTGATCGCCGTGGTCAGATCCAGACCGAATTCGGCAAACAGAGCCTGTGCCTCCTTCTTCAAATCCTCGTCAAGACTGATGTTCGTGCTGACCTTTGACATAACGGGCACCTCCATGCTTTCGCAGTTTTGCCGCGGGGTTTCTTCCCCTTTGGTCGTGCCTATTATACCACGATATGCGCGTGTTGTCAATATGTTAAGCGCATAATACGCAAATTTTTATCCGCAAATACCCTGTGCCAGCATCGCATCCGCCACCTTCAGGAAACCGGCGATATTGGCGCCTGCCTGAATATCGCCTTTCATGCCGTATTTTTCCGCGGCAGCGGCGCAAACGTGGTAAATGCCTTCCATGATGGTACGCAGCCGATGATCCACTTCCTCAAACGACCAGCTCATCCGCTCGGAATCCTGGCTCATTTCCAGACCGGATACCGCCACGCCGCCGGCATTAGAGGCTTTGGAGGGACTGTAGAGACAGCCTGCGCCCTTGACGGCGTAGATCGCCTCCGGCGTCAGCGCCATATTGGCGCCTTCAAATACACCGATACATCCGTTGGCGATCAATGCCGCGGCTTCCTTGCCGTTCATCTCGTTCTGGGTGGCGCAGGGCATGGCAACGTCGCAGGGGATCTGCCAGATGGCGCGGCAATCCGGCACGTATTTCGCCGTGGGAACGTAGGCAAGATACGTCTTGATCCGATCCCGTTTCTTCTCCTTGATCTCCTGGATCACACGGTAGTCGATGCCGTTCTCGTCATAGATATAACCGCTGGAGTCCGACATGGCGATCACACGCGCGCCCAGCTCCGTGGCCTTCTGGTTGGCATAGATCGCCACGTTGCCGGAGCCGGAAACGATCACACGCTTGCCGGCAAGGGTCAAGCCGTTATCCTCCAACTGCGCCTGAGCAAAGTAACACAGTCCGAAGCCGGTCGCCTCGGTGCGCGCCGCCGAGCCGCCGTAGCTCAGGCCTTTTCCGGTAAGGGCGCCGTTCCACGTGTTGGTCAGACGCTTATACTGCCCGAACAGGAATCCCACTTCCCGGCCGCCTACGCCGATGTCACCGGCAGGTACGTCCGTATCGGGGCCGATATGACGGAACAGCTCCGTCATCATGCTCTGACAAAAGCGCATGATCTCCGCGTCGGATTTTCCCTTGGGGTCAAAGTCACTGCCGCCCTTGGCGCCGCCCAT
>DBWU01000082.1:0-12953 GCA_002309395.1 Oscillospiraceae bacterium UBA1230 | reverse complement strand
TACGGGCCGATGGCGGAGTTGAACTGCACGCGGAATCCTCGGTTGACCTGTACGTTCCCCTGATCGTCGATCCACGGAACGCGGAACAGCACGGCGCGTTCCGGTTCCACCAGTCGCCCGACGATATTCTGCTGCTCATACCGCGGATCCGATTCGATCACCGGCTCCAGCGTTTCCAGTACCTCCAGCACCGCCTCCAGAAACTCCGTCTGCTCGGCGTACCGTTTGACAAGATCGTCATATACCCGGTTCAAATATGCGTTTTTCATGTGATATCCCCCTTCTCACTCGTTTTATCGGCGTTTTGTCTTTGTCACAAAAACCTTTGTTTCTCTGCCGCTTACAAGTTGGGTAAATTGTAAGACCTCCCCGATCAAAAATCAATAGAGAAATTGATTAAAAATTGTCGGATATACAGCAATATTTTATCGCATTTTTACAAAAACCACGGAGCGCCTCCCCGTGTTCGGCGCGTATGGCATCCTTTCGCCGGGCATACTATAAAAAACACTTGACAAACGGAAATAGATTTTGTACAATCTAATTGTTCAAAATAAGTGTAAGGAGGATTCATATGACGGCATTTGATTTTAAGGTCAGTAAGCGCAAAGGCGGCGAGTTGGATCTGGCGGATCTGCGCGGCAAAGTACTGCTGATCGTAAACACGGCTACCGGCTGCGGTTTTACGCCGCAATATAAATCTCTGGAAGCGCTTTACGAGGCGTATCATGAAACAGGGTTGGAGATCCTGGACTTCCCCTGCAACCAGTTCGGCAATCAGGCGCCCGGCGACGATGCGCAGATCCATGAATTCTGCACGGCGCGGTATAAAACCCAGTTTGACCAGCTCGCCAAGATCGAGGTCAACGGTGAGAACGCCTCTCCCCTGTTCGTCTGGCTGAAGACACAGGGGGCGGAGGAGATCAACAGCGGCGTGAAGGGCAAGCTGACCATGAAGGCGATCGACGCGATCAGTACGAGCGCCAAGGAAAGCGGCGATATTCGCTGGAACTTTACAAAATTCCTGATCGGTCGGGACGGCTGCGTGGTGGCGCGTTACGCCCCCACGGTGGATCCTTCCGATATTGAAAAAGAGATCGTGCGTTTACTCGGATAACAAATGAGGAGGAATCGATATGAACATCAAAGAAATCACACAGGAAACCTTTGAAGCGGAAGTCCTGCACGCCGACGTGCCGGTACTGGCGGACTTCAACGCGGACTGGTGCGGCCCGTGCCGTATGCTCAAGCCGCTGCTGGACGAGATCGCCGCACGGCGAAGTGATTGCAAAGTAGTTTCCATCAATATCGACGAGGAGATGGACCTGGCGGAACAGTATGACGTAAGCTCCATCCCCTGCGTGATTCTTTTCAAAAACGGCGTTGAGGCGGAGCGGAGCATCGGCTTTAAGCCCCGTGAGGCGATCGAGGCGATGCTGGAGGCGTAAGGGATGACGGATCTCATCATTGTGGGCGCCGGTCCCGCCGGTTTGACCGCCGCCATCTATGGCCGCCGCGCCTCCAAATCCGTGCTGGTGCTGGAAAAAGCCGCCTACGGCGGTCAGATCATCAACACGCCCTCCGTGGAGAACTATCCCGCCGAACCGCAGATCTCCGGCATCGATCTGGCGACGAAGATGTATCAGCAGGCGACAGCGCTGGGCGCGGAAATCCGGTTCGAGCAGGTCACAGCGGTACGAGAGGCAGGCGCTTTCAAAGAGGTCGTCACGCCGAAAGGGGCGTATCCCTGTAAAGCGGTGATCCTTGCCACCGGCTGTGAAAACAGGAAACTGGGCGTTGCGGACGAAGAAAAGCTGATCGGGCGCGGCGTCTCCTACTGCGCCACCTGCGACGGCGCGTTTTATCGCGGCAAAGCCGTGGCGGTGGTCGGCGGCGGCAACACGGCGCTGGAGGATGCGCTGTATCTGGCGGATCTTGCCGAAACTGTGTATCTCATCCACCGGCGTGACGCTTTCCGGGGCGACGCCGCTACGGTGGCACAGCTTAAGGCGCGAGAAAACGTGAAGATCCTCTATCACAGCACCGTTACCCGGCTTTGCGCCGAGCGGCGGCTCACCGGCATCGAAGTGACCGATACGGCAGGATGCGTAACGGAGCTTGCGGTGAGCGGACTCTTTGTGGCGGTAGGTCGCGTCCCCAACACAGACGCTTTTGCCCCTGTCGTAGACTTGAGCGAGGATGGTTACGCCGCCGCCGGAGAGAATTGCCGCACCAGGACCGCCGGCATTTTTGCCGCCGGCGATAACCGGGCAAAAGGCGTGCGTCAGCTCGTTACCGCTACTGCGGACGGTGCTGTCGCCGCCACGGAAGCCGTGCGGTACCTCAACAGCCTGTGAAACGGGGAATCATCATGTACGAAGCGTTGAAGGATTTTCTGCCGCCCCGGCTCGTTTCATGGGGCGAACATACCGCACTGATCCGCTCCTGTCAGGAGCTGGACGCTCTGTCCCTGCCGCCTACCGGGATCTATGCGCTCCCGGCGCCGGAGGCGGATCTGTCGCCTTTTGTCGGGCGGTGCCGCATCGTGGCGCAGACTAAGGAACAGCTATCGGCTCTGCAGCAAGGCACCGCCGCCGGGCAGCCCTACTCCGCGGGTCTGCTGCTCCGCATCGGAGACGACGATGGCGCCGTGGGATTTCCTGTAGGCGCGTTGGGTGATTTGCGCGACTTTTTGCGCTCGTTGCCACAGGTCAGCGTTGCCGGGTGTCTTGTGTGCGCCTCGCTCCATGAGACGTACGGCGAGGCGTTAGGGCGTTTTTTCACCGCGTCCTATCAGGCGGTCAAAACCATGAGCGCCGTGTTGCCCTGCGCCATGCCGTTTTTGGGTCTGTGCGGCGCGCTGGCAGCACTGGAGGAAAACCGCCGACTCTCCCCTTCCACGCTGTCACAGGCGCTGACGCCGCTGGAAACCGTTGCCATGCAGAACGACACCGCATTCTATGCCCGGTTTCTGCTCTTTTGATCTGGTCTTATCAAATATGACAAAACTGGTTATTTCATAATAGCCAGTTTTGTCATATTATGGGCAAAGAACAGGAGGCGTAAACTATGGAACAGAGATTATCCCTGCAAAAAATCGTCTATATTGCCTTTTTGACCGCACTGGTCTTTGTCGTTACCTTCTTCCGCATTCCTCTGGGCGAGTCCAAGGTGCATCTGGCAAACGGCATTTGCCTGCTTGCCGGACTGCTGATGGGACCGCTGGCCGGCGGTATTGCCGCCGGGCTCGGCTCGGCGCTCTATGACGTATTCTATTATCCCTCGGATCTTCTGTCGTATCTGATCACCTTCCTCACCAAGTTTGCCATGGCGTGGGTATGCGGTATGATCGCCTACGGCGGCGGCAGAAAGGCGGCACACCACGGCTGGAATATTGCCGCCGGCGTCATTGGCGCGTGGACCTACGTGGCGCTGTATATGCTCAAGACCTATCTCTATCAGCGGTTTATCTACGGTTTTCCGGAAGATAAGGTGTGGCTGACGGTATCCGCCAAATTCCCAGCGTCCGCCATCAACGCCGTGGCGGCGCTGATCGTGGCGCCGATCCTCTATGCGGCGCTTCGTCCGGCACTGGAAAAGGCAAAGCTGCTGGATAAGATACAGCCGTAACCCATACAAGCAAAAAAAGAAGCGGAGAGGTATCTCTCCGCTTCTTTTTTGCGTTTTTACAGATACGCCACCTCGTCGCCCTCCCGGACTGCGTAGTGCTGTTTCGGTGCGGTTACTTTTCCGTTGCGCCGCACCAGTACGATATCTACGCCGTATTCGCGCTCTACGTCCTCTACCGTTTTGCCAATCCAGGCGCTGTCACGATTGACGAAGATGGCGGTCAGCTCACCGGTCAGGCGCGGCGTTTCCTGCTGTAATTTACTGTACTGCTCCACGAAACCGGCGCTGATGATGCCGGTGGGGATCGCCACCGCGCCCACGCCCAAAAAGGTGATCACCACCGCCAGTACGCGCCCCACCGCCGTGACGGGATAGATATCACCGTAGCCTACGGTCAACAGCGTGCTGACGCTCCACCAGATGCCGCTGAAGGCGTTGCGGAACGATTCCGGTTGCGCTTCATGCTCGGCGCTGTACATGGAAAGAGACGCCGCCAGCATGAGGATCAGAATGAGAAATACTGACGAGGCTAACTGGTTTCGCTTTTCATAGAGAACGGATTTGATGACGTTAAAGGAATCGTACCGCGGATTGATGCGAAACAGATGAAAGATCCGCACCACACGGAGCATACGGAACACCACGAATCCGCTGAGGAAGAAAAACGGCAGTATGGTCAAAAGATCGATCACGCCGTCATAGGAGCGCAGAAACTTCCAAACGGCGCGAACCGTACTCTCCCCGGGGTAGAGATACGATGCCGTCCAGATCCGCAGGGCATATTCCACACAGAAGAAAGCCACCGTTACGATCTCGATCGCGTGAAATGCCCCTCCAAGAGACGACAGCTCTTCAAACGTCTCTAAAAACAGCGCCAGCATATTCAGTACGATCAGCGCTACCAGCACGATGTCAAAGGCGCGGCTGGGCAGATCTTCCTCGTTGCCGATCTGAATGATATCAAAGATGCGCCGTTTCCAGTGTTTCTTGGTCATATTCCTATCTCTTTTCCGTAAAGCATATCTACTTTACAGTTATTGCTTATCAGCTCTTTCTATAGGGCGTGTTCTCCAGCGGCAGGCTCTGGCGGAACGCACCGTCCCAGCGGTAATAGGCATGCGCGCACGCCGGTGCCGTTGGGATCATGCACAGTTCGCCGCAACCCTTGGCGCCCAGAGAGTAGGGTAATTTATCCTCCTCTTTCGGGCGGCAGAGCCGCACTTCCAGCTCAGGCGCCTGATCGGCGCGCATAAAGCCGATGGTTCCGAACCGGCTGACGGGATATCCGTCCTTACACTCGAATTTCTCCGTAACACCGTAGCCGATGCCCATGAGCATGCCGCCCTCGATCTGCCCTTCCACGGACTGGATATTCACCGGCGTACCCACGTCGAAAGCAGACACCGCCTTGGCGATCTTCCCCTCGCCGTTCAGAACGATCACCTGCGCGCCGTAGGAGTAAGACACGTGGCTGACGGGGTTTTCCTTAATAGCGCCCAGCGGATCGGTCTGAGCGGAATACTCGCCAAAGAACTCCTGACCTTCCAGCTCGCTGATCCCATGGTGTTTAAGCGCCTCTTTCAGCTTTTCGCCCACGCGGCGCGCCGCCTCGCCGGTCATCACCGTCTGGCGGGAAGCCGTGGAGGTACCGGCATCCGGCGTGCGCTGTGTATCCGCCGCTTCCACCACGAACAGCGCCGGATCCAGCTCCGTCACGTGGCAGATCTCCGTCAGTACCACCTGACCGATCCCCTGCCCCATACAGGCGGCGGAGGTGCGGATGTGGAACTTGCCGTCCTCCACGCTTACCAGCACGCGCCCGATGTCCTTCTTTCCCATGCCGGTGCCGGAATTCTTGAAACCGCAGGCGATTCCGGCGTACTTGTTGTTATAAAACACGTCCTTGACCGCATCCAGACACGCTTCCATGTTGGTGTTGGGATCCGCCGTCTGACCGTTGGGCAGAATATCGCCCGGTTTGATAGCGTTGCGGCGGCGGAACTCCCACGGATCGATCCCCACCATCTCCGCCAGAAGATTGATGTTCATCTCCGTAGCAAAACAGCTCTGGGTCACGCCGAAACCGCGAAACGCGCCGGATGGCACGTTATTGGTATATACCGACATACCGAAAATGTCGATGTTCTGGTAGTTGTACGGACCTGCCGCATGGGTACAGGCACGGTGCAGTACCGGGCCTCCCAGTGACGCGTAGGCGCCGGTATCGGCTATAATGATGCCCTTCGTGGCAGTCAGGTGCCCGTTCTCATCGCAGGCGGTGGTAAACTCCATCTCCATAGGATGGCGCTTCACGTGGTAATGGAGCGACTCGGTGCGCGTATACTTCACCTTCACCGGACGTTTCGTGACCCACGCCATCAGCGCCGCGTACGGCTGGACCGACATATCCTCCTTGCCGCCAAAGCCGCCGCCCACCAGCGCCGCACGGCAATGCACCTTCTCAGGCGGCAGGGCCAGCATTTTGGAGCATTCGCGCTGAACGTCGTAAATCGACTGGCTGGTGGTATAGAGTAAAAGCCCGTCCTCCCCTTCCGGCACCGCCACGCAGCATTCCGGCTCCATGAACCCGTGTTCCTGCCAGGAGGTCTTATACTTCCGCGTGACTACGTACTTGGAGGCGGCGATCGCCGCGTCGGCGTTGCCCCGCACCAGATTGGCGCGGCTCATCACGTTACCGTCCGGGTGGATCAGCGGTGCATCGCCCCGCAACGCATCGTAAGGATTCGTCAGCGGCGGCAACTCCGTATAGTCCACCCGCACCAGCCCGGCGAGTTCCTCTAACCGCTCCGGCTTATTGGTGGCGACAACGGCGATCACGTTGCCTACGTAGCGCGTAATATCGCCCTCGCCCAGCATCACGTCCCAGTCCTGCTTGATATGGCCGATCTTGTTGCAGGGAACGTCGTCGCGCGTAAGCACCTCCACGCAATCGGGATCTGCCAGCGCGGCGGAAACGTCCACTCTGTCGATCCTGGCACGGGGATATCTGGAATAGACCGGCTTTGCGTAAAGCATGCCGGGCAGGTCAATATCATCGGCATAAACGCCGGTGCCGTTCACCTTTTCCGCCGCGTCCACCCGGCGCGCCCGTTCATCCATGTGCAGCGTTTTGGCAGGATCCGGGATAGGGCGGTGTTCCCGGAAGAAATCCGCTGCCAGCAAAATAGCGTCCTCGATCTTCTGATAGCCGGTACAGCGGCAGAGATTGCCGCGGATCGCCGCCTTCACGTCAGCACGGGTCGGGGTCAGCGTTTGATCCAGCAGGCTCTTGGCGGAGATCACCATGCCGGGGATGCAAAAGCCGCACTGCACGGCGCCGGCCTCGGCGAAACAATGCTCGTAAACACGCATTTCCGCCGGATCGATGCCTTCCACCGTGACCACCTTTTTGCCCTGAAGACGGCTCAATGAAACGGCACACGCCTTGGTCTTCTTCCCGTCCACCAGCACCGTACAGGTGCCGCAAACGCCCTCACTGCAACCGTCCTTGGCGGCGGTGAGATGCAGATCGTCACGCAAAAAGCGCAGCAGCTTTTTATCGTGAGCGGATTCGTAGTCCTTGCCGTTAACGTGGACAGTAAACATACGCGTACCTCCTTTTTAAAGCTTTCAGATACCGAATTTCTCCAAAAACGCCTGCAATAGACGCAGGCAAACCGCCTTGCGGTATTCAGCGCTGACGCGGCCGCGGGTCAGCGTCAGATCCTGCTCATAGCGCGATAAAAACGCTTCCTTTGCCGCCTTCGCCTCGGCGACGGTCTTACCGATCAGCATACCTTCCGCGTCTTTGAGCCGCAGTACCGTATCCGCCACGGCGCCAAACGCGGCGCTCAAGTCCACAATACGGTCGTTTTCCATCCGCAGTACGCCGGCAAAGGCGACACGGGAGATGGCAAGGGCGTTTCGTCCGCCGACTTTTTCATAGTAGTAGTTCTCCCAACCCGTTTTGGGAAGTAGGATCTCCGCGATCAGCTCGTCGCTGTGAAGATCCAGCTTCTTGCGCCCCAGATAGAACTGCTCCACCGGCACGATGCGCTCGCCGCTCAGGGACACGAGACGGAGTTTGGCGTCCAGCGCAAACTCCACCAGCACGGAATCCGCCTTGGCGGAGCCGTTGCCCAGATTGCCGCCGAACGTTCCGGCGTTGCGGATGGCCGGAGCGGCAATACCGGCAAGCGCGTCACGCATGATCTGCGGTACGCGTTCATCCGCCAGCGCCTCGGTAAACGTCACCGCCGCGCCGATGCGTACGCAGGTGTCATCCACCGTGATCTGCCGCAGTTCTGGGATCTTGCTTAAAAAGAGATACGACACGCCGCGCCGGTTTTCCACCATCAGATCGGTGCCGCCGGCATAAGGCGTCACGTCCTGCGCCGCACGAATCGCCAGCGCCTCCTGCAACGTGGCAGGTGCAAATCCGTTTACCATAATCCGTTGCCCTCCTTCGCCGCGTTTTCCACCGCGTTCACAATAGCGTTATAGCCGGTACAGCGGCAGAGGTTGCCGCTCAAGCCTTCCCGGATCTCCGCTTCGGTAGGATGGGGATTCTTCGCAAGCAGTGCTTCCGCCGCCAGCACCATGCCGGGAATGCAGAATCCGCACTGCACTGCCGAGAGATCGGCAAAGGCGCGATCCAGCACGGCAAAACGCTCCGTTTTGCAGTAACCCTCCATCGTGACTATCGCGGCGCCGTCCACAGCGCCCATGGCGACGCAGCAGCTGTTGAGCAGTACGCCGTCCACCAACACGGCACAGGCGCCGCATTCGCCTTCTTTACAGCCGCATTTGACACTGGTGCAGCCGTAGTCACGGCGCAATACGTCCAAAAGACGGTCGGCGGCGCTGCCGGTATAAGTCACTTCCCTGCCGTTCAGGGTAAAAGAAATGCCGTTCATCATCAAAGACCCTCCTTTACGATGGTATCCATGGTATCCTCCGCGGTGAAGGGCGCGTGGTGCAGCGATACGCCGCCCAGCGCCTGTTCCATCGCCTCCACATAGGCACCCGGCGCGCCCACCAGCGGCAGTTCACCGGCGCCTTTGGCGCCGTAGGGTCCCTCCGGATATTTCTCAACGTACAGCATGCACTTAAGGTTCGGCACGTCCGCCGCCGTGGGGATGAGGTAGTCGGAGAAGGAGTTACTGCGGATCCTGCCGGTATGATCATACGCCATCTTCTCAATAGACGCGTAGCCGATGCCCTGCAGGAAGCCGCCCTCCATTTGACCTATCACGATCTTCTCGTCAATGGGCGTTCCCACGTCAAAGGAGCCGTAAGCGCCCAAGATCTTCGTCTTGCCGGTGTAGGTATCCACCTCCACCTCGATGGCGTTCACGCCCCAGGAATAGGTGGGATACGCGTCACCGCTGAACTTATCCAGATAGAACGGAATGAGGAAATCCGGCTCACGGAAACGCTCCTCCACCTCCTGCTCCTCGCCGTCACGCCACTGGGCCTTCAGCTTTGCCGCCGCACGGCGCAGCAACTCGCCCACCACCATCAACGAACGGGATGCCACCGTGGGACCGGAATCCGGCACCCTGGCGGTGTCGGGGTGGTTGTAAGATACCTTTTCAAGAGGCAGACCCAACTCCTGCGCCACGATCTTGGGGAACGTGGTGCGAAGACCCTGTCCGATCTCGCCGTTCGCCGCCAGTACCTCTACCGTCCCGTCGGCATATTTGCGGAGCTTGGCGACCGCCTTGATAAGATCCCGCTCGCCGGAGCCGGTGAATCCGGCGCCGTGGAAATAAAGCGACGTGCCGATTCCCCGGCGATACCGGCCGGTCTGAGGTTGGCTGTACAACGCCCGTTTCTTCCGCAGATCGCACGCCGCGTCCACCTGATCGATCATGCCGGGCAGCGGCACGGGGAAATGATACCGCCCCTCGGTAGAGGTGGAATCACCCTTCTTGACGAGATGCGCCTCCTTGAACGCCAGCGCATCTACGCCCAGATCCCTGGCGATATGATCCATCATCATCTCCACGGCAAAGAAGGTCTGGGGTCCGCCAAAGCCGCGATAGGCGCCGTTCGGCACCGTATTTGTCTTGATCGCCCTGCCGCGCAGCCGCAAATTAGGGATATTGTACACACCCTGCGCGGCGATGATACCGCGCTGGAGCACCACGGCGCTGAGCGTACTGTAACCGCCGGCGTTAAAACGCACGTCGATCTCCAGCGCCGTGACCTTACCGTCCTTCACCGCGGCACGGTACCGGCACAGCGAGGGGTGGCGTTTGGAAGTACACGCCAGGTCCTCCCGGCGATCTAATACGCAGCGCACCGGCGCTCCGCATTTTCGCGCGGCGACCGCAACCTGGCAGCCCAAAACGGAGGGATAGTCCTCCTTGCCGCCGAAGCCGCCGCCGGTCACGTCCTGGAACACGTGGACCTTTTCCGGCGCGCAGGCCAACACGCGGGGCAACGCGCCATGCACGTAGTACACGCACTGCATGGAGCCGTGGACGTACATACCGCCGTCCGCCTCCGGCTCCGCCATCATACCTTGCGGCTCCAGATACGTCTGATCCTGATAGCCGGTTTCAAAGGTCTCGTCGTATTGCTTATCCGCTGCGGCAAACGCCGCGTCCACGTCGCCATGGCCGAAGCGGTAATCAAAAAACGCCTCCTGCCCCGCGGCAAGATCCAGCACAGGCTCCAGCTCCTCATACCGCACGCGGCACGCCTTGACCAACCGCTCCACCTCGTCGGGATCGGGTCCGCAGAGCATAGCGATGGGGTCGCCGATATACTCTACCGTTTCGCGGCAGAATACCGGCGTATCGTCCAGCACGATGTTCACGTTGTTATCGCCCGGCACGTCCCGTGCGTCCACGTAGAAATAACCCTCCGGCAACTCCGGCACGTCCACCCCCAGCACTCGGGCGTGCGCCAGCGTGGAGCGCAGGAGCTTGCCTGTCAGGATCCGCTCTCCGCTTTGCGCCGTCTGATAGTCGGACACATAAATACTGCGTCCGCTCATTTTCGGCGCATGATCCTTTTTCACCACGGATCGGCTGATGTTCTCCATTCAAGATTCCTCCCTTTCCAACCTGTTGATCTGCGATAGTGTTCTTTTGATTCGTTCATACGATTCCGGCGTATCCATATCCAGCACCGCGCCGCCGTCCGACACCTCCGTGCAGACGGTGTCGCACGCCTGCCACAGTCCGCGCAATCCGTCCGACCCGGCATATGACAGAATCGCGGCACGATACCGCCGGGGGATCAGCACCGGGTGACCCCTTCTGCCGGAAAACACGGGGAAAACCACGGCGTTTTGATTCTCCAGCCAGCAACGGCGCACCGCCTCAAAGGTGACGGAGGAAACCGCCGGCATATCGCCCGGCAGAAGAAAAAACGCGCCGCAATCCGGCAGTGCCGCCACGCCCAACTGCACCGAGCAGAGCATATCCGTTTCGGCATAGGCGGCGTTATACACGCAGGCAACGCGTTCACCGAAGGGTGCAAGCGACTCCTCCACCGCCCGGCGATCTCGCCCGGTCACCACGACGACCGGCTCTGCACCGCCGCGCAGTGCCGCCTGCACCGTTCGGGCGATCACCGTATCGCCGCCGAGCGGAAGAAGCTGTTTGCACCGCCCCATCCGGCGTGATAGACCCGCCGCAGGGATCACAGCACAGATTCGTTCCGGCACAGCCAAATACAGCGCCCCCTCTGTTTCCAAATGTTTATAACAATTCTATCATATATTATAGAGAAAAAAGCAGTAAATTGCAAAGCTTACTTTTTGCAATCCTGTCAAATTTTCGCTAAATCTTTTGGTGACTTTAACAAAAAACGGAGAACACGTCACACGCGTTCTCCGTTTATACTATACCATTTTTTCCGGGCAAACCAATCGGTCAAACGCATCCGGTGAAAGGATGCCCAATGCTTCGCAGGCGCACCGCAGCGTAACGCCCCGGTCATAGGCATACTGCGCCGCCTTTGCCGCCTGCTCATAGCCGATCTGCGGTGAAATCGCCGTCACCAGCATCAGCGATTGCTCCAGATGTTCGCGCATACGCGCCTTATCCGCCCGGATTCCGCGCACGCAATTCTTCTCAAAGGAATCCATCGCCGTGGCGAGCAGGTCGATGGAGCGCAGATAATCGTAGGCGATCAGCGGCATGAACACGTTGAGCTGGAAGTTTCCCTGGGAGGATGCCATGGAAATGGCTGTCTGGTACGCCTGCACCTGCAACGCCGCCATGGTCACCGCCTCGCACTGGGTGGGATTCACCTTGCCCGGCATGATGGAACTGCCCGGTTCATTGGCAGGCAGCACGATCTCACCGAGACCCGCCCGCGGTCCGCTGGCAAGCCATCGCACGTCGTTGGCGATCTTCCACAGATCGCCTGCCAGCGCCGACAGCGCGCCGTGAGCAAATACCAGCGCGTCCTTGCCGCTCATGAGGGCGAACTTGTTCTCCCCTGCCTCCAGCGGCAGATCCAACCGTTTGGCAAGGATCGCGCACACCGCACTGTCAAAACCCTCCGGCGCGTTCAAACCCGTGCCGACCGCCGTGCCGCCCAGCGGCAAACGATAGAGTGCCGTAAGAGAGCCGTTTACCATTTCCCGTGCGTTCCGCAGCAGACCCGACCAGCCGCCGATCTCCTGAGCAAAGGTGACGGGAGTGGCGTCCATCAAATGGGTGCGCCCGATCTTCAGGGTATCCCGATGCGCTTCCGCCAGCGCGTCCAGTGAGGCGATCAGCCGATCCAGCGCCGGCAGCAGCCGCCGCCGCGTACCCAACAGCACCGCCAGATGAATAGCAGAGGGAAACACGTCGTTGGAGGATTGGGAGAGATTCACGTCGTCGTTGGGATGGACGGAGATACCGGCCGATAACTGCTCAGCGCGATGCGCCGCCACCTCGTTTACGTTCATATTGGTCTGGGTGCCGCTGCCGGTTTGAAAAACGGACAGTGGAAACTGCCCGTCCCATTTCCCGTCGGCAATCTCCCGGCAGGCGGCGGCAATCGCCTTCGCTTTCGCATCGGGCATCCGATCCGGCAAAAGGCGGCGATTGACTTGAACCGCCGCTTCCTTTATGGCGGCGATGGCGTGTACGATCTCCAGCGGCATTTTCTCCGTGCCGATCTGAAAGTTCTCCAAACTTCGCTGTGTTTGGGCGCCCCAGAGCTTATCTGACACCACCCGCACCTGTCCCATGCTGTCACACTCCAAACGATACTCCACGCCGCGTATCCCTCCTGTCGGTATGATGGGCTCATTATAACACACCGCAAGGAAAAAGAAAAGCACGCCTTTTCACGCGGAAAGGCCCGTGAAT
>DBWU01000060.1:23641-23858 GCA_002309395.1 Oscillospiraceae bacterium UBA1230 | reverse complement strand
GGCAAGGCGCTCATGGGCGCCAAAGCAGGTGACGAGGTATCCGTCGAAGCGCCCCGCGGCGTGATCCGCTATCGGATCGATTCTATTGAGCGTTGAATCGCTTCGTTTGATATACGAAAGGAGCACAGCACATGGCGGAACAGACCAATCAAACACAGCAGGAGTTAAACGAGATCCTTCGGATCCGCCGGGAAAAACTGCAGGCGCTGCAGTCGGC
>DBWU01000060.1:17945-23578 GCA_002309395.1 Oscillospiraceae bacterium UBA1230 | reverse complement strand
AGGGGCAGGAGGTGTCCGTGGCGGGCAGGCTGATGAGCAAGCGCGGCATGGGCAAGGTGTCGTTTTGCGATCTGCAGGACAAGTCCGGCCGCATCCAGCTCTACGCCCGGCAGGACGAGATGGATCCGGCGGAGTATGACCGCTTCAAGAAATACGACATTGGCGACATCGTCGGCGTCCGGGGCGACGTGTTCCGCACCCAGCGTGGCGAAATGAGCGTTCGCGCCAGAGAGATCACGCTCTTGAGCAAGTCCCTCCAGCCCCTGCCGGAGAAGTTCCACGGCTTGC
Organism: Oscillospiraceae bacterium UBA1230; assembly: GCA_002309395.1. Taxonomy (GTDB): domain Bacteria; phylum Bacillota; class Clostridia; order Oscillospirales; family Oscillospiraceae; genus Vescimonas. The sequence continues at coordinate 23,290 of DBWU01000060.1, read as the reverse complement.
AGGACAAGGAACTGCGCTACCGCCAGCGGTACGTGGATCTGATCGTCAATCCCGAATCCAAGCGGAATTTTGAGATCCGCAGTCAGTTCGTGTCCTTCGTGCGCCGTTTTTTGGAAGAGCGCGGCTTCATGGAGGTGGAAACGCCCGTTTTGAGTCCCATCGCCGGCGGCGCCACCGCCCGTCCCTTCATCACCCACCACAACACGCTGGATATTGATATGTACCTGCGTATCGCCACGGAACTGCACCTGAAGCGTCTGATCGTGGGCGGTATGGAGCGCGTGTTCGAGGTCGGGCGCATCTTCCGCAACGAGGGGATGGATACCAAGCACAACCCNNGAATTCACCACCTGCGAGCTCTATCAGGCGTATACCGATCTGGGCGGCATGATGGACGTGCTGGAGGGCATCATCTCCGGCGCGGCGCAGGAGATCTTAGGGACCTATCAGGTAAACTGGCTGGGTCATGAGATCGACCTGACCCCCGGCTGGCGCCGCGTCACCATGGCGGACGCGGTGAAGGAGCATACCGGCGCCGATTTCATGGCGTGCGAGGGTGATGCGGACGCCGCCGTTGCGCTGGCAAAGAGCGTCGGCGTGGATATGGAGGGCGTGGATCACACCTGGGGCAACGCGCTGTATGAAACGTTTGACCAGAAGGTGGAGGAGAAGCTCATTCAGCCCACCTTCATCACCATGTATCCCGTGGAGGTCAGCCCTCTGGCAAAGCGCAGTCCCGCCGATCCGCACCTGACGGAGCGGTACGAGGCGTTCATCTGCTCGTGCGAAATGGGCAACGCCTTCTCCGAGCTGAACGACCCCATCGATCAGTATGAGCGATTCAAGGCGCAGGCGGCAAAGCGCGCCAACGGCGACGAGGAAGCCGACATGATGGATGAGGATTTCGTGCTGGCGCTGGAATACGGTATGCCGCCCACCGGCGGTCTCGGCTTCGGGATCGACCGTTGCGCCATGATGCTCTGCGGCACAGACTCCATCCGCGACGTGATTTTGTTCCCCACCATGAAGCCCATGGATAAGGACAAGCCGTCGCCCAAGGCGGAAGAGAAGGCGGTTGAGGCTGCTCCTGCGGTCGAGGAGAAGATCGACTTTTCCAACGTGGTGATCGAGCCCCTGTTCCGGGATACAGTCGATTTTGAGACCTTCAGCAAGAGCGATTTCCGCGCCGTGAAGGTGCTCGCGTGCGAGGCGGTCCCCAAGTCCAAGAAGCTCTTAAAGTTCACGCTGGATGACGGTTCTGACGAGAAAAGGACGATTTTGAGCGGTATTCACGCATATTATGAGCCGGAAGAGTTGGTCGGTAAGACCTGCATCGCCATCACCAACCTGCCTCCCAGAGCCATGATGGGCATCGAATCCTGCGGTATGCTTTTAAGCGCCGTCCATAAGGAAGGCGAGGAAGAAAAGCTCCACCTTCTGATGGTGGATCCGCATATTCCCGCCGGCGCGAAGCTGTACTGATCGCAGCTTATTCGGCGCGTCGGGAAAAACAAATGTATACCAAGTGCGCCATGGGTGTTCCAACGCGGCGATCGCACCCTGTCTTTCGGGGATCGCCCGGTTGCCATGGCGCACTTTTTAACACAATGAACAGGCGGACGTAACAACGCTGAACATCAACAAGACCATGGAAAACGGCGCCACGTTTATCTACGTGATCGAGCCGGACCGCACGGATTACGGACAGATCCGGTTTCTGTTTTCCACGATCAACCGGAACAGCAACTATTCCCTCTATGATTTCGGCTATCTCCGCCAGACCACCAACGACGAGTACCGTGAGAAATACCGGGCGCTGTACGAGGGCGCCTCGTCGCAGGAGCTGGTGGTGCGCGACAAGGGATATATTGAGACCGACTCCCATATTACCGCCATGATCCCGCTGAAAGATTCCGGCGGCGCCGTGGTGGGGATTTTGTGCGTACAGCAGCAGCTCGACACCATGTTTCGTGCGCGCAACACGTATCTGCGTCAGGTGTTCGTCGCCTTTATCGTCCTTGCGCTGCTGGTGGTCGTCGGGCAGAGTCTGTATCTGCACAGGGCGCTGTTGCGTCCTCTCCGCCTCATCTCCGACGAGGCGACCCGTTTTTCCCGGGAGAGCGTGACGACGGTCAAAAAACTGCAGGAGACGATCCGGAGCCACGATGAGATCGGGCAGCTGGCGGCGTCTATATGACGAAGAAGATCATGGACGAGGTAAGCTACGAGTATAAGAACGGTCAGAACATTCTGCGTCTGAAGAAGAATCTGTAAACGCATGGGAGGGGCACATGGTTTTTGCCCGGAAAATCGATCTGCATATGCACTCCACAGTCTCCGACGGTACAGACACGCCGGAGGAGATCGTCGCGCGCGTCCGTGAAGCCGGGATCGGGCTGTTTTCGGTAACGGATCACGATGCGATCAAGGCGGGCGGCATCATCTCTCCGCTTCTGACGGAGGGCGATCCCGTATTCGTGCCGGGCGTTGAGTTTTCCTGCCGTGACGAGGAGGGGAAATACCATATTCTCGGATACGGCTATGACCCGGAAGCGGCGCCGATCCGAGATCTGGTGGAAAAAGGTCACCGTCTCCGCATGGAGAAGGTTCGTTCCCGTATCGATTTTTTGAAAAGCGAATTCGGTTTTTCCTTCCCGCGGGAGGAGCTGGACGCCCTCTTTGCCCTTGACAATCCCGGCAAGCCGCACATTGCCAATATGATGGTTCGCTGCGGCTATGCCCAAAACAAGGAGCAGGCGATCCGGGAGTTTATCGATCTGCGCCGTTTTCAGAATGAATACGTCCGTCCGGAAGAGGCGATCGACAGTATATTGCACAGCGGCGGGATCCCCGTGCTGGCGCATCCCAGCTACGGCAACGGAGACCAGCTGATCCTCGGTGAGGAGATGGACGGTCGGTTACGCAGACTGATAGACTTCGGATTACAGGGCGTGGAGGGTTTCTATTCCGGCTTCACGCCGCGCCTGAGCGGAGAGATCTTGTCCCTTGCCGGGCGCTACGGCTTATACGTCACCGCCGGCAGCGACTATCACGGCACGAATAAGATGGTCCGGCTGGGTGATACCGGGCTGAACGACTCGGACGAATGGCCGGAGGGACTTCGTAAATTCCTCTCCGCCGTCAGGAAATGATCGCGCATCCCCTCCGTGGACGAAAAGCGATGATAAACGGCGTATCCGCCTTGACTGTGACGCGGTCGGGTCGATACGCCGTTTTTCGCCGTATCGGTTCTCCATCCGTCAAAAATGGCAAAAAAGTGAAACTTTCTCTTGTTTCCACCGCCGCGCTGTGATACACTTTGAGAGGTCAAAGTGAACGGGCGGCGGTGCCCCCCGGTCCCAAACGAAAGGAGTACAACGATATGGATGTAAAAAAGATCGAACTGCTGGCGGCGCAGATTCGTCTGGAGACGCTGCGTGTGATCCACTCACTGGGCTTCGGTCACGTGGGCGGCTCCATGGATCTGGCGGATCTGATGGCGGTGCTGTACGGTGAAGAGATGCGCTACGACCCCAAGAATCCCCGCTGGGCGGACCGCGACTGGCTGGTCATGTCCAAGGGTCACGCCGGTCCGGTGGTCTACGCCACGTTCGGACTGATGGGTTTTTATCCCATGGAAGAGGCGTATACGCTCAATAAGCCCCACACCCGTTTCCCCAGCCATACCGACCGGAAGCTGACCCCCGGCGTGGATCTGACCACCGGCTCTCTGGGTCAGGGCGTTTCTACCGCGGTAGGCGCCGCCATCGGCAATAAGATCGACGGGCGCGATAACCGTGTATACTGCATCGTGGGTGACGGCGAGGCGGATGAAGGACAGGTCTGGGAAGCGTTCCATCTGGCGTATGCCAAGAAGCTGGACAACATCATTTTCTTCATCGACAAGAACGGCTATCAGCTCGATGGCAGTACCGAGAAGATCCTCGACCACGGCGATCTGGCGGCGAAGGTGGCGGGCTTCGGTCTTTACACCCAGGAGATCGACGGGCACGACGTGAAGGCGATCTATCAGGCGATCGAGAAGGCCAAGGCGAAGAAGGGCGTGCCGAGCTGTATCGTGCTGGATACGATTAAGGCGAAGGGCGCCACGTTTGCCGAGCCTAAACACGAGCACTCCTCCCAACCCAGCGAGGAGAAGTGGCAGGAAGCTCTGGCGGCGTCCGAGAAGGCGCTGGCGGCTCTGCAGAACGCGTAAGAGGAGGGTAAGACGATGAAAGTGAATCTGATTGCGAAACATGAAAAAGACAGCCGCGCCTGCCGTGACGGTATGGCGCTGACCGTAAAGGCGCTGATGGCGGAGGATCCCTCCGTCTGCTACGTGGACTGCGACCTGATGGGTTGTGTCAACACCAAGCAACTCATGGAGCTCTATCCCGATCGCGCGTTTGAAGCCGGTATTGCCGAGGGCAACGCCGCCGGCGTGGCGGCAGGTCTCGCCGCCACCGGCAAGAAGGTGTTCTTCCACTCCTTCGGCACGTTTTCCTCCCGTCGTTGCTACGACCAGATCTATATGTCCGCCGCTTATGCCGACCTGCCGGTCCACGTGCTGGGCAGTGACGCCGGCGTGAGCGCCGCGTTCAACGGCGGCACCCATATGCCGCTGGAGGATGCCGCCATGTATATGTCTATTCCCCAGGCGGTGGTGTTCGACGTGTGCGACTATGACCAGCTCGCCTACGTGACCCGCGCCCAGGCGTCGATCCCGGCGGTGACCTATACCCGTTTCGTTCGTAAGAATTTCAAGACCATCTACGGCAAGGGCACCAAGTTCCGCTGGGGCAAGGGCATCGTGCTCCATGAGAGTGAGAACGATCAGGCGACCATCATCACCTCCGGCATTATGGTGGACGAGGCGCTGCTGGCGTATGAACAGCTCAAAAAGCGCGGCATCAACGTCCGCGTGGTGGATATGTTCACGTGGAAGCCGCTGGATGAGAAGCTGGTCATCAAGTGCGCCGAGGAGACCGGCGCCATCGTAACGGCGGAAAACCACAACGTCACCTGCGGTCTCGGCAGCGCCGTGGCAAATTGTCTGGCGAAGAGCCGCCCCACCGTGCAGGAGTTCGTGGGCGTGCAGGATCGGTTCGGTCAGGTGGGCCCCCAGGACTTCCTGATGGATGAATACGGTCTGCGTGCCGCCAACATCGTGGCGGCGGTCAAAAAGGCGATCCGCCGCAAATAAAAAAGGCATAAAAGCACCGCTCCGCGAAACCGCGGGGCGGTGTTTTGAGACTGTCAAAAAACGGCAAAGCCGTTTTTTGACAAAAGAGTTGCAGCCTACTGCGCGCACTCATTGTGCGCCAGTGGCGCACAATTCGCACACT
>DBWU01000060.1:763-17935 GCA_002309395.1 Oscillospiraceae bacterium UBA1230 | reverse complement strand
TTTGCCACGTACACGCCGCGGCAAATTACAATTTGATATCTTCGCGCCGTGCGCGGCGCGAACTCTGCGAGGCTTTTTTGACAAGCTGAAAACACCGCTCCGCGAGACCGCGGAGCGGTGTTTTTATGTTTCGCTTTTTTACGCAAGCAGCATTTTGTCGGTCACGTCGTCGCTGCCGCTGACCCGGTTGAACGTCTCCAGCAACTGGGGCACCGTCAGCTTGGATTTCTCCTCGCCCCGGATGTCCAGCACGATCCGTCCGGCGTTCATCATGATCAGCCGGTTGCCGTGGGCGATGGCGTCCTTCATATTGTGGGTCACCATCATAGTGGTCAGTCGGTGTTCCGACACGATCTTGTCCGACAGGGCCAGCACCTTTTCCGCGGTGCGGGGATCCAGTGCGGCGGTGTGTTCGTCCAGAAGAAGCAGTTTCGGCTGCTGCAGGGACGCCATCAACAGCGTCAGCGCCTGCCGCTGACCGCCTGAGAGCAGTCCGACCCGTGCCGTCATCCGGTCCTCCAGCCCCAGATCCAACTGCCGGAGCAGTTCCCGATACAGCTCCCGCTCGCCGCCGGAAATGCCCCAGCGCAGACCCCGGTGCTTTCCGCGCCGTGCGGCGAGAGCGAGGTTCTCCTCAATAAGCATACTGGGCGCCGTACCCATCATGGGGTCTTGAAACACACGGCCCAGGTATTTGGCGCGCTTATATTCCGGCATCCGGGTGATGTCCACGCCGTCCAGCACCACCGAGCCGCTGTCGGCTGTCAGCGTGCCGGATACCACGTTGAGCAGCGTGGATTTTCCGGCGCCGTTGCCGCCGATCACGGTAACGAAGTCCCCGTCCTCCAGCGTCAGATCTACGCCGCACAGCGCCGCTTTTTCATTCACCGTGCCGGGAAAGAACGTCTTCTTGACCGCTTTGATCTCAAGCATGCTTCACACCGCCCTTCTCTTTTTTCACGCCTATGCGGCTCTTCCAGTAGGGGATGGCAAGGAACACAGCCACGATGGCGGCGGAGATCAGCTTCAGATCGTTGGTGTTCAAGCCGAGCTGCAGCACGATCTGGAGCACGATGTAATAGATGATCGCACCCACGATGACCGTGGCAAGCCGCAGGGCGAAGTTGCGAAACAGCTTGCCCAGCAGCACCTCGCCGATGATCACCGACGCCAGACCGATCACGATGGCGCCGCGCCCCATGCCCACGTCCGCCGAGCCTTGATACTGGGAGAGGAAAGCGCCGGCAAGCGCCACCAGTCCGTTGGAGAGCATCAGTCCCAGAATGGTGTAGCGGCGCGTGTTGATGCCCTGGGAACGCGCCATCCTGGCATTGGCGCCGGTGGCGCGGATGGCACAGCCTTTTTCCGTGCCGAAGAACCAGTAGAGCGCCAGGATCACCACCGCGCAGACCAGAACCAGCAGGGGCAGGGGGTTGGTCAGATCCGCCGCGCGCACGAACCGCTGGGAAACCACCAGCGGATATTTGTCCACGCTCAATGCCTGATTGGCCTTGCCCCCCAGGATCCGCAGATTCACCGAATAGAGGGCGAGCTGGGTCAGGATCCCGGCGAGGATAGCCGGAATACCGCAGTGTCCGTGCAAAAGCCCGGTGATGAGTCCGGCCAGCACACCGGCGGCAAAGGCGCAGGTCATGGCAAGCCACGGATTCCATCCGGCGCGGATCAGCATCACGCATACGGCGCCGCCGGTGGCGATGGAGCCGTCCACCGTCAGATCCGCCACGTCCAGTACGCGGAAGGTAATGTACACGCCGATCGCCATAATGCCCCAGACCATACCCTGTGCGGCGGCGCCCGGCAGCGCGTTCAGTAAGGATACAAAGAAATTCATGCAAAAGCTCCCTTATGCCCGGTACAGCGTGCCCGGACAGCGTTTTTAAACAACAGGATATGGGGACACAAACGTGTCCCCATATCCGCAGTCTGCTAAAAAGCATCGCAGATTTCGCGGCGCGCACGTGGCGAATGTCACCGCGGTTTGCTACCGGTTCGTGTCAGTCCTCGATAGCGACGTATCCCTCCACAGGCGTGATGCCCATGGCTTCGCAGATAGCGGGGTTATACTTGGGGGTGCACTCGGTATAGGCGATGGGCATGGTGGAAATATCCGCCTCGCCGGTGAGGACCTTGGCGGCCATCTGACCGGTGGTGTAGCCCAGATCATAGTAGCTGATGGACAGGGTGCACACGCCGCAGCCGGAGCAGATGCCCTCTTCGCCCACCGCCACCGGCACGCCGGCGGGTACGGTCACGTTGGCGATCGCCTCGGTGTTGGAAGCGGCGGTGTTATCGGTGGGGATGTACAGCACGTCGCAAGCGTCGCAGGCGGCCTGCGTCACAGACGCCACGTCGTTGGTGTCGGTGAAGGCGAAGTTCTGGCAGGTGTAGCCCAGATCGGTGAGGTATTTGGTCATCTCCTCCACCTGATAGAGGCTGTTGGCCTCGGCGGAGCAGTAGAGCATACCCACGGTCTTGGCTTCGGGGAACCAATCCTTGATCATCTGGGCCTGCTTCTCCAGATCGGCAAGATCGGAGGTGCCGGAGATGTTGCCGCCCACGGTGCCGCTAAAGTCGTCCAGATCCAGCGCCACGCCGTACGCCGTGACGGAGGTGCCCAGAACGGGAATGGTGGACGTGGCGGACGCGGCGGCGGTCAAAGACGGCGTGGCGTTGGCGAGGATCAGATCCACGTTGTCGGACACGAAGCCGTTGACGATGGTGGCGCAGTTGGCGGGATCGCCGCCGGCGTTACCCTCTTTGAAGGTGACCTGACCGGGCAGCAGCTCGTTGAGCGCGTCCTTGAAGCCCTGGGTGGCGGCGTCCAGCGCGGCATGCTGCACGATCTGGCAAATACCCACTACGTAAGTCTTTTGTCCGTCGCTCTTATCGCCGGTATCGGCTTTTTCGCCGCAGGCGGCCATGGCAAATACCATGCAGGCGACAAGCAGCAGTGCAAACAGTTTTTTCATCGTATTTCCTCCTTCTTCCCGGCTTATGCCGGAAATATGCAATGAAAGTATGTGTAGGATGCGCTAAAACGGACGAAAAGTCAACTGGCATAATGCACAAAAAAGCGGCGCAAGCTTTGATAAATCAGTGGGAATTTAGCGGTTTAAAGAGCAGAAACTCTTTACTTTAAATGGCTAAAGGTCTTTTTACGAAAACGACAAAAAATTTTTTTTACCGGGCATGGGCAGGCGGCAAAAAAATGTAGCGAGCCCGGCTGATTTGTGGTACTATATGGAAAAACCGCGCGGCGGCACGGGAGGTCGGCACAAGTGTACTGTAAAAATTGCGGCAAAAAAGCGGAGCCGGGCGCGGCGTTCTGCGTCGGGTGCGGCATGGCGCTTCCGGCGCGGCGCGTTCCGTGGCACAGCCGCGGGCGTCTGGCGCCTGACGCTCCGGGGCGCCGGTGGACGAGCTGTCTGGCGGCGCTGGGTCTGTTCCTTTTGCAGATAGGGCTGGTGGTGCTGTTTTCCGGCCTTCGGCTGCGGGAGCCGGATCTGAAGGTGGCGCAGTTGGTGGGTTTTGTTCCCACGCTGGTGCTGATCCTGTATATCTACCGGCTGGACACGCTGGAACGGGAGCCGTTGGGTCTGCTGGCGGCTCTGTTCGTTTTAGAGGGTATCGTCTCCGAGACGGCGGTGTTGTCGCTCGAACTGGCGCTAAATGAGCGCTTCGCGCCGCCGGCGCAGGAGCAAACGGTGCTTTGGCGCTTTGTGGAGGCGTTTTTCCTGGTGGCGCTGGTGGAGGAGCTGGGGAAATACGCGGTGCTCCGAAAGTTGACCTGGCGCAGTCCAGCGTTCAATTACCGCTTTGACGGAGTGGTCTACGCCTCCGTTACCGCGCTGGGTTTCGCCGCGTTTGAAAACTTTGGCTATATCGCCGCCTACGGGTTGGGCGCGGCGCTTACCCGCGGCATCACCGCCGTGCCCGGTCACTGTGTGGACGGGATCCTCATGGGCCTCTTCTACGGGCAGGCGAAGGTCTGCGCCTGTCGCGGTCAGCGGCGCAAAGCGCTGATACTGCGAATGTTGTCGATAGCGGCGCCGGCGGCGGAGCACGGTGCCTACGACTTTGTCGCAGGCAGCGAAAACGCAACGGTGAAGGCGGTATTTTTCTTCTACGTGATGCTTTTGAACGCGGTGGCGTTCACGGCGGTGTGGCGTCTGGCGCAAAAAGACGAGGCGTTGGCGCGCCCGGAGGGATAAACGCGCCGTTTTTTGCATTCAGCGCGCATAAAACGCGCAATAGATGCGCCGATTTGTGCAATAAAAAGCGCGGAAAACGCAACGTTTTCCGCGTTTTTTTCACGTTTTTTTTCGCGCTTGTCCGTCACCGGAGGACAGCGGCGGTTCCTGCTCCCGTCCGTTTTCGTTGTGCCGCCGCAGTACGGCGCGGTAGATCAAAAGCCCGATCCCGGACACCGCAAGCGTTACGGCGAAGGTGCCGGCGGCGAAAAGGTAGTGCTGTCCGCCCAGCGCGTGTCCGCCCACCGTAGAGGTGATGACAGAAGGAAGCCGCCCGACCGTGCAGATCAAAATCCACTTCCCCAGCGGCAGATCGGTCAGTCCGGCGAAGTAGCAAAGAAGATCCTTCGGCGTGCCGGGAACGGTGAAGATCAGCCAGAAGATCACGTCCCGTTTGGGGGAGCTGTGAAGAAACGCCAGAGATTGCAGTTTCTCCCGTGAGAAGAACACCTCCGCCAGCGCCGTGCCCCAGCGCCGCACCAGAGCGAACACCAGCAGGCTTCCCAGCGTGGCGCCCGAAAGGCACAGCACCGTGCCCCACAGGGCGCCGAAAGCATAGCCGCCGCACAGCTCCAGCGGTTCGCCGGGGATCACCGCCACCAGCACCTGCAGGATCATCATCGCCACGTATGCCAGCTTGCCCCAGACGCCGCGCTGTGCCACCCACTGGCGGAACAGGTCCGGCTGGCGGGCAAAGCGGATCATGGGTCGCCCCACGAACCAGAATACGGCGGCGGAGAATACTGCGAACACCGCAACGGCGCCGGCGGCAAGAAGCTTTTTCTGCCGGTCGGTCAAGGTACGCTTTTTCATACGATATACCAGGTCTTACCGAATGCCTGCCACGAAGCAGCCGGGATCCTCCCGGAGCTTCCGTTTCGCCCAGCCCAGCATGGTATCCACGCCAAGTGCGGAGGTCACCACGCCGCCGTCCCACGCGTCCACGGTGACGGAGCGCAAGAAGTCATCCGGCGCGGCGGTACGCACGTAATAGGGGTGGGACACGGCGTCCGCCGCCAGAGACGCCCGGCGGCTCACGTCGGCGTAAAAGGCGGTCTTGCCGCCCATGATATCCAGGCAGTCCTGCACCACGTTGCCGGCGGTGGGGAATCTGCCGGCGCCCTGACCGAAGAAGCTCTGACGCCCGATCCGGTCGGCGGTGTAGGAGATGAGGTTGTAGTTGGCGCCAACCGCCGCCTCCGGTTCGCCGGCGGATACCAGCGTGGGCTCGACGAAGGCGCACACGCCGTCCGGGCAGCGCAGTGCCGTTGCCAGCAGCTTGCATACGAAGCCCCGTTGACGGAACGAGGCGATATCACCGTCCGTAACGGTGCGGATCCCGAAGGTGGGGATCGCCGTTTCTTCCAGCGACACGCCGAACGCCACGCCGGCGGAGATCGCCAGCTTGCGGCGGATATCGTCGCCGTCAATGTCGGCGCTGGGATCCGCCTCGGCATACCCCAATGCCTGCGCCTGCGCCAGCACGTCGCCGAACGCCGCACCGGAGGTGTGCATGGCGTCCATGATAAAGTTGGTGGTGCCGTTCATGATGCCGCCCACCTCGCTGACCGTATCCAGCCGCTTGACCCGTTCCAGATTCACCAGCCACGGGATACCGCCGCCGACTGCCGCCGTACACCGCAGGGAAACGCCGTTTTTCTTTGCCAGCGCCGTCAGCTCGTCGCCGCAGGCGGCGATGAGCGCCTTGTTGGCGGTGACCACGTGCTTGCCGGCGTTGAGCGACGCTTCCACGTATTCTTTGGCAGGGTGGATACCGCCCATGACCTCCGCCACCGTGTCGATGGTGGGATCGTTGATGACGTCGTCTATCGAACGGGTGGAGATGGCGGCGATCTCCGGCTTGTCGCTGCGGACGAGAACACGCCGCACGCATAGATCGGTCCGCTCCTGACAAAGGGCGTATACGCCGCCGCCGACGACGCCGAAACCGAGAAGAGCAATTTGCATGGGATACCTCCTACTGCTTTATAATTTGGCGCCGTGCTGCTGCCAGCGCCAGGAATCACGGCACATATCCGCCAGGGTCTTTTCCGCCTGCCAGCCCAGAAGACGCTTCGCCTTGTCCGTGGCGGCGTAGCACACCGCCAGATCGCCGCTGCGCCGGGGCGCGATGCGATAGGGGACCGGCACGCCGTTGACGGAGGCGAAGGTGTTCACCAGCTCCAGCACGCTGGTGCCTTTGCCGGTGCCCAGATTGATCGCCTCCCAGCCGGTATGTCCGGCCGTGTAGCAAAGCGCCGCCGCGTGGCCCCGCGCCAGATCCACCACGTGGATGAAATCCCGGACGCCGGTACCGTCCGGCGTGGGATAGTCGTTGCCGAACACCGACAGCTCCTTACGCACGCCGGCGGCGGTCTGGGTGACGTAGGGCATCAGGTTGTTGGGAATGCCGTTGGGCAGTTCGCCGATGAGCCCGCTCTCGTGAGCACCCACCGGATTGAAGTACCGCAGACACACCACCCGGAGCTGCGGATCGGCGAAGCAGGCATCCTCCAGGATCTGCTCGATCATCGCCTTCGTCCAGCCGTAGGGATTGGTACAGCCGCCACGGGGCATATCCTCGGTATAGGGCGCTTCGTTCTCCACCCCGTATACGGTGGCGGAGGAGCTGAAGATCAGTTCCTTGACGCCGTGATCCGCCATGACCTCCAGCAGCGTCAGCGCGGTGTCGATGTTATTACGGTAGTATGCCACCGGCTTTTCCACCGATTCGCCCACCGCCTTGAAGCCGGCAAAGTGGATCACCGCGTCGATCGGATACGCGTCAAAGACGGCGTTGAGCGCCGGCTTGTCCGCCACGTTGATCCGGCAGAACGCCGGACGGCGCCCGGTGATCTGCTCCAGCCGGTCGATCACGTCGCCCCGGGCGTTGGACAGATCGTCGGCAATGACGACCTCATACCCCAGCGTCAACAGCTCCGCCGCCACGTGGGAACCGATGAATCCGGCGCCGCCGGGAAGAAAAACGGTTTTACTCATAAGTGTGATGCTCCTTTGCATTTTCCCCGGAATACGGCAAGGATCCGTATCCGGCATGGAATATACAGAATTATATACCAAAGCGCGTGAGTTGGCAACCGGAGAAAGCGCGCCGGGGGAACGGAGGGGGCGCGGCGTGCCGCCGGGGCGATAAATGAGGGGGAAAATGCTTGCTATCCGGCGGCGGTTATGATATAATCCATATGATTATTTTGGAGGCGAAGCCTTATTTTTCCATGTCGTTTTACCGGCGGAAACACGGCGCCATACCCGGCGGAAGGGGGAGGCGGCGTGTTTCGGCGAAAACCGCAGCGATGCGGAGCGGAGTCATATCGGGAGTTATAACAGATGAGAATACTACAAGAGTGGGAATCACTGCCAGAGGCCATGCGTTTACCGGAAGTGCGGCCGTACTACGATGCGCTGAAGAAAAAACGGGGCGCTCTGTGGTGCAAACGAATCGGGGATATCGTACTGTCATTATTACTGCTGGCGGTGCTTTCGCCGCTGTTTCTCGTTCTGGCGGTCTTGATCCGCCTGGATTCCAAGGGCCCCGTTTTTTACCGGCAGGTGCGGATCACCCGGTACGGCAAGCCGTTCCGGATCCACAAGTTCCGCTCCATGATCGACGGCGCGGACCGGCTGGGGACGCAGGTGACCGCCGACCATGACAGACGCGTGACCCGTGTGGGGCGTTTTATACGCAAATACCGCCTGGATGAGATCGGGCAGCTGCTGGACGTTCTGGCAGGGACCATGACCTTCGTGGGCACCCGGCCGGAGGTGCCGAAATACGTGGCGCATTATACGCCGGAGATGATGGCCACGCTGCTGCTGCCGGCGGGCGTTACCTCCGTGGCGTCCATCCGTTATAAGGACGAGGCGGAGCTGTTTGCCGGCGAGAAGAACACAGACGAAGTATATATCGAGCGCATCCTGCCTGCCAAGATGGCGTACAATCTGGCGGAGCTGCGCGATTTCTCCTGCGGAGCGGATCTGGCGGTCATGTGTAAGACGGTATGGGTCATGCTGGGACTGGGACACAGGGAGGGACCTTGATGCGATTTACCTTTTGCGTGGTGGCGCTCAACGAGGAGAATACCGTGGGACTGCTGCTGGACGATCTGCTGAAGCAGACGTATCCCCGGAAGGAGATCGAGGTCCTTTTGGTAGACGGACAGTCCAGCGACGGCACGAAGGACGTTTTTCTGGCGTTCCAGCGGGACCACGGGGCGGAATTTGACCGGGTCGCCGTGCTGGACAATCCGGGGCGGACGCTGCCGTGCGGCTGGAACGTGGTGCTCAGGAACTATACCGGCGACGCCGTGGTGCGGCTGGACGCCCACGCCCGGATCCCGGCGGACTTTCTGGAAAAGAACGCGGCGCATCTGGCGGCAGGAGAATACGTCTGCGGCGGATACCGACCCAATATCATTGACGAGGATACGCCGTGGAAGCGGACGCTGTTGGCCGCGGAGACCTCGTCCTTCGGCAGCAGCGTTGCCGATTTCCGGCACAACGGAGCGGACAGACAGGTGGACTCGATCTTCCACGGCGCGTACCGCCGGGAGGTGTTCGACACCGTGGGGCCGTTCAACGAGCGACTGCGGCGCACCGAGGACAACGATATGCAGTATCGGATCCGCCGCGCCGGGTTCGAGATCTGGTTCCATCCCGACGTGGTGTCCTATCAGCACACCAGAAACACCCTTAAGGGGATGCTTCGCCAAAAGTATCTCAACGGCTATTGGATCGCCAAAACGCTGTGGGTCACGCCCGGCTGCGTATCGGCGTTCTATCTGGTGCCCTGCGCCTTCGTGCTGGGGATCCTGCTGACCGGGATCCTGGCGCTGGCAGGCATCTGGCAGTTTGCGGCGCTGCTGTGGGGTGCGTATCTCGCTTTTGCGCTGGCAGGCACGGCGGTGAGCGCCCGGAAAGACGGGGCGAGCGGCTATACGTGGCTGATGCCGGTTCTTTTTTTCCTGATACACGCCGCCTACGGGGTCGGAACGCTGGCGGGGCTGTGTTCGCCGCCGCCGAAGAAGACGGAGGAGTAGACGATGGCACAGTATGAGATCTCTCCGCAGGTGACCAGGCAGATGCAACTGGTGGGGCTGGAGATGCTGCTGTATTTCGACGATTTTTGCACGCGGAACGGTCTGACCTGGTTCCTCTGCGGCGGATGCTGTATCGGCGCGGCACGCAGCGGCGGCTTCATCCCGTGGGACGACGACGTGGACGTTTTTATGCCGCGACCCGATTATGAAAAGCTCAAGGCGCTCTGGGTGGATACCCCCAGGTACACCATCCAGTACCCCAACAGCGAGGTTTGCACCGCCAACCAGTTCCTCACCATCTGCGACGAGGAGACGACTTTTATCAAGACGTTCCAAAAGGAGCTGGATATCCGCCACGGCGTGATGCTGGACGTTCTGCCGCTGGACGGCTGTCCCTCCGGCTGGCGGCGAAAGACTCAGAAGCTGTGGGCGCTCGCTTATTCCCTGTTCGTGGTGGGCAAGGCGCCGGAGAACCACGGCAAGGCGGTAACGGCGCTGGGAAAACTGGCGCTGGGTATCGTGCGGAGCTGGAAGGCCCGGTGCCGGATCTGGCAATTCTGCGAGCGGAGGATGAGCCGGTATCCGTTTGACGCGTGCCGGAAGATCACGGAGCTGTGCGCCGGTCCGCGCTATATGCAAAACGAGTATCCCCGTGAATGCTTTGCCGCGGCGCGGCGGATGCCCTTTGAAGGGCATATGCTGTGTATGCCGGCGGATTACGACACGTATCTGCGGATGGCGTTCGGCGATTATACGCAGCTGCCGCCGCCGGAGAAGCAGGTGTGTCACCATGAGTATGAAGTGATTGATCTGAACCGGGGATATCGGGCGTACCGCGGGACGGGGTATTGTATCGAAGGGTAGATTTATGCGAACAGAGTTAGCCTTCAAAAATACGCTGATGAGCCTGCTGCTGCAAATAGTCCTGGCCGTTTCGGGATTGTTGCTGCCGCGCTTTTTTATCAGCGCATACGGTTCGTCGGTCAACGGATTGGTCTCCTCTATCAATCAGTTTATTACCTATCTGGCGCTCGTGGAGGCCGGAATAGGTTCGGCGGGCGCCGTGTCGCTGTATGAGCCGCTGTTGCACAGGGACTATTCGGAAGTCAGCGCCATCGTATCGGCGGCACGCAGTTTTTATCTGCGCTCCGGCACGGTCTTTGCCGCCCTGGTGGGATTGCTGATCGCTTTTTATCCCCTGGCCGTAAAAGACGAGATACAGGATCCGTCGTTCATTCGCGTGATGATCCTCGTTTTATCCGTTAACGGCATAGTAGATTACTTTTTCCTGGGGAAATACAGAGTGCTGCTGCAGGCGGACCAGCGAGGATACGTGATCGCAATGATCCAGATCGCAGGCACCGTGATCATGACCGCCGTGTGTATCGGCATGATCTCCTGGGGCGCGTCCGCCGTCGCGGTTAAATGCGTAGGGGCGGCGGTCTATTTTCTGCGGAGCGCCGCGGTGGCGGTGTACGTGGCGAGGAAGTATCCGCAAGTCAGTTTTCACGCCAAACCGAAACTCTCGGCGTTTTCTCAGCGCTGGGCGGCGCTGCTGCATCAAATAGCCGGTATGGTGGTGTGCCATACCGATATCGTCCTTTTGACGCTGCTGGTTTCTCAACACGCCCTGGTGGAAGTCAGCGTTTACACGGTATATAATCTGGTGGGCGCCTATTTGACCGAGGTGCTTCACTCTGCCGCTACGGCGCTCTATTCCAGTTTCGGGCAGGTGATCGTGGCCGGGGAAAAGGAAACGCTGCGAAAGAGTTTCAGCAGTTACGAGTACATCCTTTTTGCAGGCATTTTCATGGTATACGGCTGCACGATGCTGCTGCTGCTGCCGTTTATCCGGCTTTACAGCGCGGATTTCGCCGACGGAGCGTTGTATCTACGCAAAAGCGTGGCCGTCCTGTTCGTTTTTCAAGGGCTGCTGCAGACGATTAGACTGCCCGGACTTACGCTGATCATAGCGGCAGGGCACTTCAAACAGACGAGGCTTCGGGCCGTTTTGGAGGCGGTCATCAATTTGACCGTGTCGCTGGCGCTGATCGGACCGCTGGGGATCAACGGCGTGCTGATCGGCACGTGCGTATCCTACGCGTATAGAAGCAGCGTTGATATCGTTTACAACGCCCGGAATTTTGCCAACGGCACGCTGGGCAATTCGGTGCGCCGCATACTGCGTAACGGAGCGGTGGTCTGCGCGGCAGTATGGCTGCTTTACAACACGGTGGCAACGATGATCACAAGCTGGCTGAGCTGGTTTATTTGGGCGGTCATTTCAGGCGTGGCAATTTGCGGCGCGCTTGCCCTGATCAATTTCATCATGGAGCCGGCTGAATTCAAAAACGTAGTCAGCCGGATCCAACACGTGTTTGGTATGACAGGAAAGACTGACGCGAAGTAAAAGGCGTCGGT
This sequence comes from Oscillospiraceae bacterium UBA1230, assembly GCA_002309395.1. Lineage (GTDB taxonomy): Bacteria > Bacillota > Clostridia > Oscillospirales > Oscillospiraceae > Vescimonas. Next base: position 6,186 of record DBWU01000060.1, on the reverse strand, counting down.
TTGCCGGTGTGAGGAGGATCGTGATGGAGGAAAAGACCCGTGCGGAGCAAGAACCGGAATTGATCGCACTGCAAAGAAAATCGCTGGAGATTCTCCGCGTTTTTAAAAAGTTTTGTGACGAGCATCATCTGCTGTTCTATTTTTGCGGCGGCTGCTGCATCGGAACGGTTCGACACGGCGGCTTTATCCCGTGGGACGACGACGTGGACGTCTTCATGCCCAGAGAGGATTATGAAACCCTGGGAAAACTGTGGCAGCAGGAGATGGGACACACCCAGTACCGCTATTGCCGCAACAGTGAAACGGAATTCCACCGCTCTCTGCTTTCCGCTATCTCCGATGAGGAGACGACCTTTATCAAAGAGCGGCAGGCGGATCTGGATATTTCACACGGCGTGCGTCTGGAGATCCTGCCGCTGGATGGCTGCCCCGCCTCGCGGTTACGGAGAAAGATCCAGATCCTATGGGGATTGGTCTATCAAATCTATATGAACCAGGAGCCGCCGACCAGCAAGGGAAAGGCGCTGGAGACACTGGGACGGGTCATGCTGGCGCTGGTCCCCACGTGGAAACGGCGTTATCGCCTGGCGAAGACGGCCGAGCGACATATGTCGCGATACCCCTTTGCCAGCTGTAAAAAGACGACTGAGCTGTGTGCCCGGTATCAGTATATGGTCAACGAGTATCCCCACAGTGCGTTTGAAAAGGCGATCTATCGGCCGTTTGAGGGGGAGGAGATGCCGATCCCTGCGGGATATGATACGTATCTGCGCATGGCGTTCGGGGATTATATGAAGCTGCCGCCTCCGAGCCAGCAGGTACCAAAGCATGAGGCGGTACTGATCGATCTGCACACAAGCTACCGCCGGTATAAGGGGGTAGCATACTGCGTGGAGAAGGATTCGTAGTATGCATGCGACGGAGGAGAGGAGCTGCGGGATGGAATCTCCCATAATATCTGTGATCGTGCCGGTGTATAACGTGGAAGCCTATTTGGAACGCTGTATACGCTCCATACAGGCGCAGACGCTCAGAGAAATCGAAATTCTCTTGATCGACGACGGCTCCACGGACCGGAGCGGATCCATGTGCGACGATTATGCCGCGCAAGACAGCCGGATCCGTGTGATACATAAAAAGAACGGCGGCTTGAGCGACGCCAGGAACGCGGGGATCGACGCGGCGTCTGCCCGATATATCGGCTTTATCGACAGTGACGACTATATTGCCGAGGATATGTACGAGATGCTTTACAACGACTTGCGCGCCGAAGACGCAGACGTGGCGGTGTGCGGTATTTGTAATTGCTATTCCAACGAGATCCGATATGCCGCCGATACCACCAGCCGCCTCGTGGTGGATGCACAGGAGATCATCCGCATGATATTGGACTCGTCCAAAATATCGGTGAACGCGGTAAATAAGCTCTATAAGAAGTCGCTGTTTGACAGCATGCGTTTCCCGGTGGGAAAACAGAGCGAGGACGCGTTTTTGATGGTGCGGCTTTTATCCCGGATTCAGCGCGGAGTAGTAAACGTGGCGCCAAAGTACTATTACGTCCATCGGGAAGGCAGCATTACCACCCATTCCTATCGCCCTGCCGATCACCACGCGATCGAAGCGTACGAACAGAACTATCAATTTGTGAAGGAACGGTATCCGGCGTTACAAAAGGAAGCGGAATTTCGCCGGTTTTGGGCATACTTCTACGTGTTGGACAAGGCGCTGTACAGCGACACCGCGGAGGCGATCGCGGTGCAGAAGCAGATCTCCCGCTTTTTGCGGAAAAACGCGCTGACCGTGATCAAAAACCCGTTTTTCGGCCGGGCGCGGAAAATCGCCATGCTGCTGTTGTTGATCCACCGCAGCTTATATCGCCGCGTTGTGACGCTTTACAATACGAAAAAACGCCAACTGGTTTCCTGATCGGGCGGGAGGAGGCGGCGCTTTCGCCGTGAAAGATGCCGCCGTGACAAGGTTCGTTGATTCGCAAGAGCGGAAAAGGAGTGAAATGTATGATTTTCGGAGCAATTTTAGCAGGAGGTACCGGAACGCGGATGCACGTGGCGGATCTGCCCAAGCAGTTCCTGCCCCTGGGAGACAAGCCCACCATTATCCACACGCTGGAGAAGTTTTTGATCTGCCCCAGATTTGACGGCGTATACGTGGGCGTTCACGCCGACTGGCTGGGGTATATGGAGGATCTGACGAGCCGTTATCTGCCGGCCGAGGCGGATCGGATCCGTGTGACGGCAGGCGGCGGCGACCGCAACGAGACGATCCGGAATATTATCGACGCCATTGAAGCCGACCACGGCTTCCGGGAAGAGGACGTGATCGTTACCCACGACGCGGTGCGCCCGTTCGTGACGCTGCGGATGATCGAGGAAAACATCGACGGGGCGCTGCAATACGGCGCGGTGGACACGGTGACCGCCGCGGTGGATACGATCGTGGTCTCTCAGGACGGCATGGTGATCTCCGATATCCCGGACCGGCGCAAAATGTATCAGGGGCAGACGCCCCAGAGCTTCCGCATCAGCGTGCTCAAGCAGCTGTACCAGTCCCTTTCGCCGGAGGAAAAGAGCGTTTTGACCGACGCCTGCAAGATCTGCGTGGTACGCAACTATCCCGTGCATCTGGTGGAGGGCTCCTATACCAATCTGAAGCTGACCACCCCCGGCGACTATAAGATCGCGCAGGCCATGGTAGGAGGCGACGCGCTTTGATCAACCAGGTGTATCAACTGGTCACGCCCAAGCAGATCTCCGTGAAATACGAAGATCTTACGCCGGGCGGCGGTGTGTTGGTCCGGCCGGAATATATGGCGATATGCCACGCCGATCAGCGGTATTTTCAAGGCAAGCGTGACGCGAAGACCCTGCGGAACAAGCTGCCCATGGCGCTGATCCACGAGTGCTGCGCCAGGGTGATCTACGACCCGTCCGGAGCATGGGCGAGCGGCCGGCGCGTGGCGCTGATCCCCAACGTCGCCACGGCGCCTGACAGCGTGATCTATGAGAACTATCGCCGGGGCTCGTACTTCCTCTCCAGCGGACGAGACGGTTTTATGCGGGAGCTGGTGGAGCTGCCGGCGGCGCAGATGGTGGCGCTGGACGGCATCACGCCGCAGGCGGGCGCCATTACGGAGTTTGTCAGTGTGGCGGCGCACGCGCTCAACCGCTTTGACCGTGCCGCACATAAAATTCGGGGCAGGATCGGCATCTGGGGCGACGGCAGTCTCGGCTACGTGACCGCCGGCGCACTGCGCCGCCAGTTCCCGGACGCCAGGCTGATCGTGGTGGGGCACTCCCGGCGCAAGCTGTCCCAATTCGCCTTTGCCGACGAGACGTATCTGGCCGATGAGCTGCCGGACGACCTTTCGGTGGATCACGCGTTTGAATGCTGCGGCGGCGAGGGGAGCTATGCCGCCATCGAGGACGCGGTGCGCTGTATCGAGCCGCAGGGAACGCTGATGCTGATGGGCGTTTCGGAAAACCGGGTGGCGGTCTATACCCGCATGGTGCTGGAAAAAGGATTGATGCTGCTGGGTTGCTCCCGTTCGGGACGGGAGGATTTTTTGCGAGCGGTGGAATGGATGAAGGATCCCGTCTTTCAGCGGCGTTTGAGCGCCGTGATCTGGGAGACGGCGCCGGTACGCACCATGGAGGATATCTACCGCGTGTTTACCGAAGATATGACCACGCCGTTTAAAACTGTTTTCAAGTGGGAGCTGTAAGATCCATGTTAAAGAAGAAGTGTCGCGCGCAGACGTTTGAGCGGATCCGCGTGTGGTATATTGCCGTCAGTTTGACGTATTTTTCCCTGTTCTATTTTATACCGGTTCGCGTTTTTTTGGGACCGCAGTTGACCGGCGCGTTCTACGTGATCCTTTCTGCGGCAGGCGTGCTGCTGCTGGCGATCGATCTGGCGTTCAGAAAAAACTGGATTCTGCTGCCCCATGCGTGGTTGCTGGTGCTGTTTTTCGGAGCCTACGCGGTTTCCATCGCCGTCAATTACAGATACGGTCTTTTGGGAAACGTGAAGACGCTGGCCTGGACGGGGATCCAGATACTATTCTTATGCGCGCCGGATGACGAGGTGCCGCATGAGACCCATATGAAACATCTGATCGGGATCGCGGACACCTTCGTGTTTTTGTGGTTTACAGGAGCGCTCGTATCCGTCGTCCAGTTTTGCATCGGTTATGGCGGCGAGCTTGCCAACGTGACGGACGAGGGGCTGCGCTATACGCGGCAGGGTTTTGTGGAAAACAGGCTCTTCGGCATCTTCGCAGACCCCAACTACGCCTCCGTATGCTCCTTAATGGCGGCAGGACTGGCAATTATGCTGTTTTACCGCCGGCGCGAGAAGAGATGGATCAGGATATATTACGCGGTGACCGTCGTTTTCCAGATGATCTACGTGATCCTCTCCGGTTCCCGCACGGCGCTTCTCGGCTGTATGGCGGCGATAGCGGTGCTCGGCGCCGTGGCGGCGGCCGGCCGGATCAAAAAGGCGGGGGTCGTGCGGTTGACCTGTTCGATCATGGCGGCGATCCTTTCTGTGGTGCTTTTCTACGCGGCACAAAACGTGATAAAGATCGGACTGTCCTACGTGCCCACGTTTATCTCATCACAGCAGTCGATACCGGTGGACTTGGAGCGGAAGGATACGGACGAATCGGAAAACATATCCAACAACCGTTTTCGCATTTGGGGAGATTATCTCACCGTGGTGGCGAGTTCTCCGCTGGTGGGCGTGACGCCGCGCGGCGCGTTGCCGTACGCGCGCGAGCATTTTCCCGATTTGTTTATCGTGGAGCGAAAGTATACGGTACACAACGGATACCTGGATCTTTTGGTAGGTACCGGCATTTTGGGGGCGGTGCCGCTCCTTACCTGGCTGGCGCTTGCGTGGGGGAGCGTACTGCGGTATTTGTGGAAAGAGCGTTTCCACAGGGGTGAGAAACACCGAACGGTCTTTATTCTGGCTGTGATACTGTTGATGCCAATGACAGGGGCGTTCTTTCTCACGGAACTGTTCTTCGTCAAACCGGTTTCCACCATGTTGTTCTGGGTGCTGTTCGGGTATCTTCTTTGCTTCGTTCGCCGCGGGGACGGCGCCGCGCTCCCTGACGGGGACGGACGCAGTATCCGCAGGCTGATCCCCGGCATACCGGCGCGGCGATCCGCACCGGCCGCCTGCACCGCGGAAGATCGGCACAACCCGGCGGCGGAGGACGGCGCGGCGAATGATGCATAGCGCTCAGCGGCAGAGGGAATGAAAAATAGACCGGCGGACCTTTTCGGTCCGCCGGTCTTTGGCTGTTTTCAGGGGATTCAGTTCACCTGCGCCTTTTTCAGCTTGGCGAGCTCCTCTTCCTCCAACACCCGATACGCCACCTTGCCCACCAGCGTCTT
>DBWU01000060.1:0-747 GCA_002309395.1 Oscillospiraceae bacterium UBA1230 | reverse complement strand
TGCTTGCGGCAGTAGTCCATCAGCTCCGCCTTGCAGGCGTCGGTGGGAACGTAACCGCTCTTGAGCACCACGAACGCCTTGACGCGCTGGATCTTCACGGGATCCGGCAGACCGATGACGCAACTGATCTGCACGTACTCGTGCCCGTCCAGAACGTTCTCCAACTGGGAGGGATACACGTTGTATCCGTTGGTCACGATCATGCGCTTGATGCGCTGGCGGAAATAGATGAAGCCGTCCTCNNGCCCAGATCGCCGGTATGCACCCACGTCAACCCGTCGGCGTGGCGGCGCAGCGTGTTGGCGGTCTCCTCCGGCTGGTTGACGTACTCCAGCATGACCGTGGGGCCGGCCAGACAGATCTCGCCCTCCGTACCGTAGGGAACTTCCTTCTCCGTGCCGGGCTCCACGATCTTATAGAACGTATCGGGGAAGGGAATGCCGATAGAGCCTTCCTTCTGCTTGTGGATGGGGGTAAGGCAACTGGCGGTGACGCACTCGGTGGTGCCGTAGCCTTCGCGCACCTCGATCTTCGCGCCGTGNNGGTGGTGCCGTAGCCTTCCCGGACGCCCACGGTGCAGCCGTGGTCATGGAGGAACGCGTCAAACCGCTTCTTCAGTTCGATGCTCAAACTGTCGCCGCCGGAGAAGATGCCCTTGAGGCAGCTCAAATCCACGCCCTCCATCTCCGGCATCCGCAGCAGCGCCTCATACAGCGACGGAACGCCGGCGATAAAGTTGGGCTGTTC
>DBWU01000072.1:21376-32673 GCA_002309395.1 Oscillospiraceae bacterium UBA1230 | reverse complement strand
TATCAAAATTACCTACCTTTTATGGTGGAGATGAGGGGAGTCGAACCCCTGTCCGAAAGCGCTTTGACAAGACTTTCTCCGGGCGCAGTTAAGTTTTAGACGTTCCCTCCGCACAGCGGCACTTAACAGACGCTATGTTTCAGTAGAGTCATGATGCGTGGGCGGGGCAACTCTTACCCGCCGCACGGACGCCGCATAAACGACGCCTTCCCCGGCCTGCGGCCTCTCCGGTTCAGACGGTCACCGCATCAAGCGGCGACGGCAACAGTATTGTTGTCAGTTATTGTTTCAATTGCCCGTTTTATGGTGGCCAGGCGCCACCGCCCGCTTATCCGGCCTCCACACCCCCGTCGAAACCGGTACATCCCCGTATCGGCCGCCTTATCCGTGGTACGGATCCGGCAGTTTCTCCGGCGCCGGATAGTCCACGCCCTGCGTGTCCACCGTGACGGACTTCATCACCTGCGGCTTTTTCGGCTTGTTGGTAAACATATCCCGAGGCGCCGAAGCGATGGCGTCCACCACGTCCATCCCGTCCGTGACCATGCCGAAGGCGGCGTACTGCCCGTCCAGATGGGGCGCGTCCTTATGCATGATGAAAAACTGACTGCCGGCGCTGTCCATCGCCTGGGCGCGCGCCATACTCAACACGCCCCGTGTGTGGCGCAGATCGTTGGGCACGCCGTTGGCGGCGAACTCGCCCCGGATGCAGTACCCAGGACCGCCGGTGCCGTTGCCCAGCGGACAGCCGCCCTGGATCATAAACCCGTAGATACAGCGGTGGAACGTCAGCCCGTTATAAAAGCCGCTCTTGGCAAGGGCGATGAAGTTCCGCACGCTTTGGGGCGCAACGTCGGGATACAGCTCCGCCGTAATGACGGCGCCGTTTTCCATCTCGATGGTGACAATGGGATTGCTCATATCGACCACTCCTTATCCTCTGTTCTTCTCCCGTACCGCCCGGTCCATCTCGCGCTTGGCGTCCCGCTGGGCGATGGCGGCGCGTTTGTCGTAATTCTTCTTGCCCCGGCAAAGACCCAGCTCCACCTTCACCCGGCTGTCCTTGAAATACACGCTCAAAGGGATCAGGGCGTACCCGTCCTGCTTCTGGGCGGCGTGGAGCTTGCGGATCTCCCGTTTGTGCATTAAAAGCCGCTTGGGACGGTCCGGGTCCCGGTTGAAGACGTTGCCGTGCTCATAGGGCGAGATATGGAGATTGTAGCAAAACAGCTCCCCCTCCTTCGTCTGGCAATAGCTGTCCTTCAAGTTCAGCGCGCCCAGACGAACGGACTTCACCTCCGTACCGTAGAGCTCTATGCCGGCTTCATAGCGATCTTCCACGAAATAGTCGTGAAACGCTTTGCGGTTCTGCGCCGCGGTTTTGATGCCGCGCTTTTCCATGAAAGACCCCCTTCCGCCCCGTACAGGCGCTTTATTATAGCACGCCGGCGCTCTTTTTGCAACAGGAAAAGCGTCGAGCGTTACTGCGCCCAGTCCTCCAGCGGCTCCGAGAGCACCACCCGGATCAGAGCGGGCGCGTCCTCGCCCAGCGATTTCTCCAGCGCCGCCAGATCCCGCAGGAGTGCCGCCAGGTCTTTGATCTCCCGGGCGTTGGCGGCGTCTTCGCTCTGGACGCGCTGCAGCAGTACCTCCGCCGACTGCTCTAACTGCCGGAGGGCGCGGCGCATACTCTCACGGGACGCGGCAAGCGTCGCCTCGCCGCCCCACTGCTCCGCCCTGGCACGGCGGCTGACGGTGGACACCGACACGCCGTATTCCCGTGCCAGCGCCGCGCATTTTTCGCCCTGCTCATACCGCCGCCGCACCTCCTGCCACGGCACGCTTTTACCCCTCATCGCGCTTCCTCCCTTCCTACCACGATCCTGTAACGGGCAAACGCTTCCCTGGCGTATTCCGTCAGACACTCCGGGCAGACGGCGGCGCCGTCGAGCCAATAGGCGATCTCATCGCAGAACAGTTCGCAGCCGCATTGACGGCACAGCATGACCGGCGCGTCGCGCCGCAGGGGATAGCGCATAAAAATACCCTCCTTTACGCTTCCGCATGGTGTCACTTGGGAAGGTAAAAGGAGGGGTTTGTTGTACGCGCCGTTACCGCCTCACGGGCAACAACGGCTCAAATGCCGAGATAGACCGCCTTGAGTACCGCCGCCACCGTCTTGGCGTCACACAGCGCGCCGGATACGCACCGCTGTAAAAGCTCCTCCAGCGGCACCCACTCGCGCTCCAAAAACTCGTCCTCATCCGGCGCAGGCGCTTCAAAGCTCAGCTCACGCGCCAGATAGAGATACAGCGTCTCGCCGTAACAGCCGGGAGACGGGATCAGCTCGCCCAGACTCTGCCAGCTGCGTGCCGTGGCGCCCATCTCCTCCCGAAGTTCACGCTTTGCCGCCGCCAGCGGATCGCCATCACCTATCTCCAGCTTGCCGGCAGGGATCTCCGTGACCACGCGGGAAAAGGCGTAGCGGTACTGCCGCACCAGAGCCACGCGGCGCTGATCGTCCAGCGCCAGGATCCCCACGCCGCCGGGATGATCCGCCACCTCACGGGAGGCGACGGCGCCGTTGGGCAAAGACACCTGATCCACGTGCAGCCGGAGGATGCGCCCGTTATATACGTCCCGACGGGAGATCGTGCGTTCCGTTAAGTCCATGGTTCGTTCCTTCTTTCGGCAGGATGATGACTCCATTGTATCACAGCGCCGGGAAAAAGGAAACCACTTTCTCCTGTTGTCCCTGCCGCGGCAACAAAGGCGGCAACGACGCGGAAAAACGGGGCGGTAGACGAAGGAGGTGAGCACATGGGAAAACAGCCGGGCGTGATGCTGTATTTTGAGATCCGGGGCGGCTTACAGAAGCTGACACGGGAGGAAAAAGGCGATCTGCTGGACGCTATACTGCGCTACGGGGAGGAAGGTGAGGAGCCGTATCTCCACGGCGCGGCGGCGGTGGTGTGGGAGATGCTCAAGCCCCGGATCCTGCGGGATCGGGAGAAGTACGACTCCCTGTGCCGCCAGCGGCGGGAGATGGCGGAAAAACGCTGGAACACGGAAGAGGCAAAGGAGAAAAACGACGCATGGATGAAAAAATACCTGTAACGGCGCTTTACCCTGCGAAAGTGCCAACTGCAACTACAACGGCAACCGTAACCCCAACACAACAACAACGGCAATCTCAACGAACGCCGGTAGCATGCCGGCGGCGGAAAGGAGCGGCGGCATGGAAACGACCGTGACCATCGGGGCGCCCAGCGCCAAACAGCGGCAGTTTTTGGAGTGCCGGTGCAAATACGTGGCGTTCGGCGGCGCCAGAGGCGGCGGCAAAAGCTGGGCGGTACGCACCAAGGCGAAGCTGCTGGCGCTTCGCTGGCCGGGGATCCGGCTGCTGATCCTGCGGCGGACGCTGCCGGAGGTAGAGAGCAATCATCTGCGCTTTTTGCGCCCGGAGCTGCAGGGCGTGGCGGAATACCGGGCGGCGGAGCGGCAGTTCCGTTTTTTGAACGGCAGCGTGCTGGAATTCGGCTACTGCGCCTGCGACGGCGATCTGGACCGCTATCAGGGCGCGGAATACGACGTGCTGTTCATCGACGAGGCGACCCAGTTCAAAGAGGAGTGGCTCCGCCGGCTCACCGCCAGCGTCCGGGGCGTAAATCCCTTCCCCAAACGGATCTACTACACCTGCAACCCCGGCGGTCCCGGACACGGCTATATCAAGCGGCTTTTTATCCAGAGGCGCTACGAGCCGGGCGAGGCGGCGGAGGACTACGCGTTCATCCCGGCGCGCGTCACGGACAACACGGCGCTGCTGCGCTCCCAGCCGGACTATCTGCGCCAGTTGCAGGCGCTGCCGCCCAAACTGCGTAAAGCGTGGCTGGAGGGTCAGTGGGATCTCTTCGAGGGGCAGGTATTCCAGGAGTTCACCGACGATCCCGACCACTATGCGGATCGCCGCTTCACCCACGTGATCGAGCCGTTTTCCATCCCCCGGTCGTGGAACGTTTACCGCAGTTACGATTTCGGCTACGCCAAACCCTTTTCCGTGGGTTGGTGGGCGGTGGATCACGACGGCGTGGTGTACCGTATCGCAGAGCTGTACGGCTGTACCGAAACGCCGGACGAGGGGGTGCGCTGGTCGCCGGACCGGCAGTTCGAGGCGATCCGCAAGCTGGAGCAGGAGCATCCCGATCTGAAGGGACGGGATATTTTCGGCGTGGCGGACCCTGCCATCTGGGACGCCAGCCGGGGCGAGAGCATCTACGAGACGGCGCTTAAATACCGCGTCTACTTCACCCGCGGCGATAACCGCCGCATCCCCGGCTGGATGCAGATGCACTACCGCATGGCGTTCGACGGGGACGGCTATCCCAGGCTCTACGTGTTCAAAAACTGCCGCGCGTTTATCCGCACCGTGCCGGCGCTGCTGTTCTCGCCTTCGGAACCGGAAGACGTGGACACCCGGCAGGAGGATCACGCGGCGGACGAGAGCCGCTACTTCTGTATGTCCCGTCCCATCACGCCGCCCCGTGCCGGGGAAGATGAACGCCTCCGTCCCTTTTCGTGATTTTCTCGTCATGAAAAGGTGTACAGCGCCGTTTTTTTGTGCTATACTGTATCCACAAGCCATGAAAGGGTGAAGAAAGTGTGCAGAGAAAGCATTTGATCATCGCGCTGATCGTTGTGGGAGTCCTGATGATCGTCTCCACGGCGGGGATGGATTTCCTCTGGGGCAAGGTGCTGGACTATACGCCTGTCCTGCGGAGCAACTGGGCGCTGGACGTTCCCAAGGACGCCAAGTGGGAGACGCTGTACGGCTCCGATGCGACGGAGGAGACCTTGCAGTGCCATATCCTTACCTATCAGAACGAAGAGCCGGTAGAAGCCATGGTGGCGTGGACAGGCGTTACCGCCCGGGAGCAGGCGGAGCTGGAGAGCTGGCTGAGCGGAACGGAGATGGCGGAGGAATATTGGCCTCGTTGGGATCAATGCCTCTTTTACGAAAAAAACGGGGAGGAAGGCGGTCGCCTGGCACTGTTCTGGGACCGCGGAAATGTATTGCTGTATGTGTTGGAAAGTTCTACGGAAAGCCTGTAAAGGCAATTCGGTTCACAGGGAGGGACCTATCGTGCGTGAAAGAAATATCACCTGCTGTTTCAGCGGCTACCGGCCGGATAAACTACCTTGGGGCAGCAATGAAAACGATCCGCGCTGTCTTGATCTGAAGGCGCGGCTCAAAAACGCCGTGGAAGCGGCGATCCGGGACGGATACCGTCATTTTATAGTGGGTATGGCGGCAGGCGCGGATCTGTACTGCTGCGAGACCGTTCTGGCGCTTCGCCGGCAGTATGGCATCACGGTGGAGGCGGCGGTTCCCTGCCGCAATCAGGCGCAGCGATGGTCGCCGGCGGCGCGCAAGCGCTATGAAAACCTGCTCGCCCTGTGCGACCAGGTCACCGTTTTGCAGGAGCAGTACGACCGCGACTGTATGCTGCGGCGCAACCGCTATATGGTCGATCACGCCGCCATGATGATCGCCGTGTTCGACGGTAAAAGCGGCGGCACGCGCTACACGGTGGATTATGCCGTGGCACATAACGTCAAAGTCGATTTCGTTTCACCGGTGTAAGGCGCGTGCTATGAGCGCGCCGCGCTTTTGATCTCTGCTCCGGCTTCTTTTTCCCCCCGGCGGCGCCGGGGGGATTTTCCATGTCCGAAGGCGCGAAAAACGCGGCGGAGCGTTTCGCTCCGCCGCGCCGACCACTTGCCGCCGGTTACTTTTTGCTGCCCGTAAAGGTACCGGACTCCTGCGGCTCCGTAAAGCTTTGCGCCACGTTCTGCGATTCCCATGAGACGGTGACGCCGCCCCTGCCGTCAAAGACGATCGTGTAGACCGTGGAGATGTACTGAACGTCGTTCATATAGCTCTTTTCCAGATAGGTGCCGGTCCTCGTTGCAGGATCAAAGCTCGCGTTCTCGACGGTGAGATGATCGTCGTAATACGCATGGAAGAAGCCCTCCACGCCGTCCTCTTTGATTCGGTTCTTAACATCATCGGGATTCTTCACCTGCACCAGATAGTAACAGCCGTTGTACTCAAACACATAGTACGCCCGGTTGCCCTGCTTCTGTTTGCCGCCGTCCCAGTACGCCGTGTAGTCGTACGTGCCGTAGTAGCCGCCGGTAAAGCCGGCGTCGGCAGGCTCCTCCGCGCCCTTCGGGGCTTCGGACTCCCCGGCTTCCTCCGCCGGTCCGTACCCTTCGACCCATACGCCGTCTTTTCTGATCTGCCTGCCGTTTTCAAACACGTTGCCCTGTCCGTCCGCCTCCAGCACTCTGCCGTCCGCCAGCGTCAGCTTCGCCGAGCCGTCGGGATAAAACGTGGCCTCGCCGTTGGGCGCGGTGTATTCCGTCACGCGGCCGTCCTGGATAACGATCCTGACGCCGTCTTTTGTTTCGATGCTGCCCGACGGGTTGCCGTTTTCCTCTTCCTTGTAGCGGATGGTGCAGCCAGCCTTCTCATTTTTGAAGACCTGCTCGCCCGTCGCAGGATCGACAAACATATCCAGCCCCGCCGTGCGGTCGCAATACTTCACAAGCTCGCCGTCGTAGGTGGTGTTCCACGCCACGGAGCCGTCCTCGTTTACAAAGGAAACGCCCGCCTCGGTAAAATCCGTTTTGCCGCCGTCGGCGTCCGTCTCGCGGACGCCGTCCCTGCTGAATTCGATCGTGCTGCCGTCGGCGTTCTTGAGCGTTTTCCCGTCCGTGGACTTCTCCTTGCCGTTCTTGTCGGTGAACGTATCGGTGCGCCCGGTCACGATGCCGCCGCTGCCGGTCACCTCGCTTGTGAGTTTAGAGCCGTCTTTATACGTATGGACGGATTTCACCGATTCCTTGCCGTTCTCGCCGTAGGTGACGGTATGCTCGCTTTTGGAGCCGTCCTTGTTTTCCACGGCTGCGTAAATATGGGTGTCGTCGTTTGTGATGGTGGTGGTTTTGCCGTCCTCCGTCCACTGCACCTCGCCGGTCATTTTTACGAAATTGTCATCCTTATCATAAACGACGGTCTGTTGAACATGTCCTTCCTTGTCGCCGGTCAGCAAAGATGTGACGGTTTTATTGCCTGACTCGTCTGTCGTTTCCGTTTCCGTGTATTCCACACCGTCGGAAACGGCGTGGATATCATAGCCGTCGTCGGTTTCAACGCGTGTGATGGACAGACCGTCCGCGCCTTTGATATCGAGGGTTTCGTTTCCCTCTTCGTCTCGCGCCCAGCTCACGCCGCCGAGGCGCTGACCGTTTTTGTCGGTGACGTTGAGGGAAAACTCCTTCATGTATTCGCCGTCGCCGTCTTCGTAGGGCTCTTTTTCGTGGGTATAGGTGATCGTTCTGCCGGTCTTGTCGGTGAGGGAATAGGAGCCCTCTTTCATATCGCCGGTTTCATCATAAAACTCGATCTTGTGCTCCTCGTCCAGAGAAACGCCCGTCCATTTGTCGTCCTTGTCATAGGTCAGGGTCAGCCCCGTTTCCGCGTCGTACTCGGTGTGCGTACCGTCGGCATGATAGATCTCGCTGCTTCCGTCCGGGTAATACCCTTCGCCGCTGCCGTCGGGCCGCTTGGTGCCGTAGCCGCCGTCGATGGTCCGGAACGTGACCGTGCCGTCCTTCGCTTCCTCAAAATGGTTGCCGTCCTTATCCAGTCCCTCTTTCCTGCCGTCGGGATAGGTGGTACGCATACTGCCGTTGTCAAAGATCTCGGTTCGGGAACCGTCTGCGCCCTCGAACACCTGCGCGTTGCCGGAAAAGAGATCCTCCTCGCCGAACGACCAGTCGCCGCCCTCGGCGTAAGCGACCGTCCACGTCGGTAAGAACGCAAAAAGCATGGCGGCAGCCATGAGCAGCGCAATCGTTTTCTTTTTCATCATTTTGCCTCACCTATGCTTTCGATCAAGCCGCTCCATTTGTCAAGACTCTGCTTGCCGGCAAAAACGTCGCCGCGGTCGCTGTCCGCGATCGCCGTTTCCATATCGTTGACGGCGCCGCCCGCCATGGCGTTCGGGAGCAGCTCATACACCCGCTGTGCCGCTTCATAGTTGCCGGCGTCCTCCAGCCGTTTGGCATACTCGCACAGCGCTTCGAAGGAGGTTTGCGCGGTGGGCCGGTCGTCCTTCTTTTTGCCGCCCTTCCCGCCGCAGGCGCAAAGCGCCAGCAGTATCCCCGCCAGGAGGAACAGTAGTATCCATTTTCGCGTTTGTTTCATTGTCGTCACACTCCTTTTTCGTTTCATCACGGCAGCAGTACCCGGTCGACGTTGAATATTACGGTTACGGTCGTATGGTTATCAATATCTATGGCGCGCAGTTCATAGTCCCGCAAAGCACTTAGATACTCGTAAAAAATGATACATTCTTCCGCCGTACCGGGTCTGTCTTCACCCCAGGGCGTGTGCTCGGTGTAGTTTGAATCTACGCGGAACAGATCGCGTGAATCGTTTGCGGTGAAGGTGAGGGTGAGATCATAGGAGGTGGGTTTTGACCCATCGGAGACGTATCTCGGATGCTCGGCGTAGGAGGCGGTATAGGTCGTCACCGCGCCCGGCGTCAGGTCGATCACAAACGTCCCTGCGCCGGAAGTCAGATCCACCTGTCCCGCGCCGTTGTTGTCGTACGCGGCAGGCGTGACCTCGATCTTTTGCACCTTCTCGCTCCGCAGCAGCGGGTACAGCTCGACAATATTGTCCACGCCGAAGTAGGAGTAGGGCTCCACCCATTTGCCGCTGTCTTTGTCCTCGTTCTCCTTCTGCGGTTCTTCCTCCTTCAGCTCCTTGCCGTTTTTGAGCACCTTGCCGTCACCCGTGATGGTGTAGGTGTCGCCGTCGGAGGTAATGACGGTAGTCTCGCCGGTGTCGGGGTCTTTTTCGATGGTGATGGTCTTCTCCCCGCCGTTGGGGTCGGTGATGACAAACCTGCCGTCCTTCTGCTCGATCTTTGAACCGTCGTCGCCATTGATGATCAGCACCTCTACCTCTCCCTGATCGTTGATCTTGATATGGTCGCCGGTTTCCGGGTTGTAGATCTCCGCCGCGCCGGTTTTGCGGTTGCTTTTGATGAAAGCACCGTCACTGCATTGCAAAGAGATCTCGTCTTCATTGGCAACGAGGTTGACCGTTTCGCCGTCGTCCGTTTTGAAGGTGGCGGCGGCGGAGGTCACCTCGCCGTTTTTGTCGGTGTTGACGTCCATGGAGAAGGTTTCACCTGCCTCATTGTCGCTCATTTTAACAGAGGTGGTAGTGTTCCCGTCTTTGTCCGTTTTGACCGTGCCGTCCATCTTCGCCGTAAAGCCGGTCTTCGTATTGACGATCTCCATAAGGCTCGTGCCGACCGTTGACCCGTCTTCGCTTGTGGTCTCCGTTTCGGATAAAATCACTTTTGATCCGTCGGCGGCCAGCATCGTCGCCCGGTAGCCGTTCTCATCCGTCGTTCCGTCAACGCCGAATTGCGTGCCGTTGCCCTCCGACCACATTTTGAACTGCGTGAAATCATCGCCGGAGTTGTTCACGAAGGTAAACTTCTTGCCGTCGGGGCCGGTGATCACGTGCTCGCCGGTGATGAAATCGCCGTTCTCATCCGTCAGCTCCAGCCGTTCGCCGCCCTCAATGGAAACGGCCACAATATGATCATCGGCATCGTGCTCAAATACCGTGCCCGTGGGCGAAACACTCCGGGAGGAACCGTCCTCGTTATAATAGATATGTGTGCCGCCGACGGTGATCGCTTCCTCCGAGCCGTCGGCGTTTTTGATCATCTGATCGCCGTCGGTGGTGTAGACCACGGTCTTTCCGTCCGCGTCCTTGGTAAAGCGGTTGCCCTTGTAGTCCATCCCCTCCTTGCTGCCGTCGGGGTAGGTGGTGTAAATGCTCCCGTTATCGAACACGCGGGTGGTGGTGCCGTTGGCGGCAGGGTAGTCCTGATACTCACCGTCCCAGATATCCTCGGGAATGACGGGCTCCTCCGGCTCCTCCGGCTCCTCCGGCTGGTCTTCGGAGCCTTTTTGTATCTGTTCGAGGGCTTTTTTATATTCCTCGTCGTATGCCAGCGACACGGGGTCGGGTTGCCCCTCGCCCGGATAGTTGGTCATATCCTGCGCCGGAGGGGGAGGGGCGACCGGCAGATCCTCGTTTTCCGCAAACACCGAAAGCGGAAGCATGGACAGGATCAGGATGGAGGCGATTATGACAGACAGTAACTTTTTCATGATCACTTGCCTCCCTTCAGCGCGTCGGCAATTTCCATGGCGTCTTCCATGTTTTCGAACATTTGGAACTGCTCATCGTTGTGCATGTACTCTTCGATCTTTTCACGCGCCTCGCCTGCCGCCGCCTGCGGGATCCTTGCGCGCACCAGCGCCGCCGCCTCCGCGTTGCCCGCCTCCTCCAGCCGGTCGGCGTAATCCAGCAGCGCCTCGTACTCGTTCTCACCGTCGTACGCCGTGGGGCGGCTCGCTTGATCGCCGCCCTTTCCGCCGCAGGCGCACAGCGCCGCCAGCATCAGCGCCGCCAGCAAAAGCGCAATGAGTTTTGCTGTTTTCCTTCTTCTCATGGATCCTTCCTCCTTGCCTCACGGCAGTATGAATTCTTTGTAGATGCAAAAATATACGATCATTATAGCATAATACCTGCGTTTTTCAAGATAAGTACGCAGGATGATCGCAGCATAAACAGAAGATCTCTGTCCGGATGCTTTACGGGCAAAAATAAAACCGCCGTACCGCCGCTTTTTGCGGCCGTACGGCAGTTTTTTGCGCGCTGTTTTCCTTTATCGTATCTCCGTCACACGGTATCCGGCGCTCTCCACGGCGCGGCGCAGGGCGTCCTCGTCCGCCTCGCCCCGTACCACGGCGCATTGACCCGGCAGATCCACCGCGGCGCATACGCCCGGCAGCGCGTTGAGGGCTTGCTCCACCCGCGCGGCGCAGTGCCGGCACATCATGCCCTCGATCATGAGTTTCTTTTCCATGGCGCTCTCCTTCCACGCGATACGTTCGCTTTGCCCACAGCATAGTCCACGGGCGGCGCGTTGTCAAGAGCGTTATCGCTTGTAACCCGGTTTGGCGATCAGCGCCGCTAAAAGTCCCATCAACACGGCGGCGGCGATGCCGCCTGCCGTGGCGCCCAATCCGCCGGTGATCACGCCCAGCGCCCCCTGTTCCTCCACGGCACGGGCAACGCCTTTTGCCAGCGCGTAACCGAACCCCAGCAGCGGCACCGTGGCGCCGGCGCCGCCCCA
>DBWU01000072.1:20907-21307 GCA_002309395.1 Oscillospiraceae bacterium UBA1230 | reverse complement strand
ATGAGGATCTGCCCGATCAGGCATAGAAGTCCGCCGCACAAAAAAGCGTTCAGATATTCCATGGCTCAAGCTCCCTCCTTTCGGTCGGACAGCACCACCGCGTGGCAGATGGAGGGAATGCTCCCCCCCTGGAAGGTGGACGTGGGCGAGAGCAGCGCGCCGGTAGGCGCGAAGATGATCCGGTGGAGCCGTCCTTCCCGAAAACCGCGCAGGAGATAGCCGTTGAGTACGGCGGCGCTGCATCCGGCACCGCTGCCCCCGGCGTGCATATCCTGCCCGGCGCGGTCGTAGAGCAGCAGTCCGCAATCGGTGTAGTTCCGCATATCGTAGCCGTCCCGTTCCATCAGCTCCGAGACCGCCTTGTGCCCCAGTTCCCCCAGATCGCCGGTGACGATCAGAT
>DBWU01000072.1:20703-20877 GCA_002309395.1 Oscillospiraceae bacterium UBA1230 | reverse complement strand
GCCTCCAGCGTGTCGATGGCGGCAGGTGCCATGGCGGCGCCCATATTGGTGGCGTCGGTGATCCCCAGATCCACCATCCGTCCGCACACCGCGTGGGTCACATAGGGTCCCTGCCCCTGCGCCCCCAGGATACAGCATCCGGCGGCGGTGGCGGTCCACTGGGCGGTGGGCGTG
>DBWU01000072.1:0-20696 GCA_002309395.1 Oscillospiraceae bacterium UBA1230 | reverse complement strand
CGGGAAGCGGTACTGCCGCTCCGCCGTGCAGAAATGGGAGGAGGTCACCGCGCCTACCAGCGTGGCAAAGCCGCCGTCAATGAGCATGGCGCCCAGCGCCAACCCCTCCCCCATGGTGGAGCAGGCGCCGTAAATGCCGAAATACGGCACGCCGAAATCCCGCAGTCCGAAGCTGGATCCGATACACTGGTTCAAAAGGTCGCCGGCAAAGAGGAAATCCAGATCCTTTGCCGACAGCGAGCCTTTTTCCAAAGCGTGTCTCACAGCGCGGCGCTGCAGCTCCGATTCGCCCAGCTCCCAGGTCTTCTGGGCGAAAAAGGGATCGTCGTCCAGCTCGTCGAAATGGGCTGAAAGCGGCCCGTTCCGCTCCATCTTTCCGCCCACGCAGGCGTGGGACACCACGCTGGGCGCCCGGCGCAGCCGGACGGTTCGCCGCCCGACACGGTTACATTCCATACGTTTCACCTCGCATCGTTTTCCCGTAGTATGCGCCGCACGTTCCCGATTATGCCCTGCGATAAAAAAAGAGGCGGAGCACAGCCGTGTGCTCCGCCGCGTATTTCTCAGGGAGAAAACGCTGGAAATCCGCCGGAAAAAGGAGTATACTACCGTCAAACGAGTCTTTTGAGGTGACCGCTATGGAACAACTACGCAGTTTTGGCTATCTCTGCCCCCAATGCGGCAAGGCAGTGCTGGGCAGCCGCAGCGCCTTTGCCCTTTCCGCCGCCGCGGCGCGGATCGAATGTGAATGCGGCCGCTCGGAGCTGGACGTGGAGACCGACGGGACGACGTTTCACCTGCGCGTCCCCTGCATTCTGTGCGGCGGCAGTCATGAGGCGGTGTGCCGCGCCGACGAGCTGCTGCAGGGTCGGGGCGTAGGTCTTGCCTGTCCGGAGACGAAGCAGCTCTGCTGTTACGCCGGCGCGCCGGAGGAGGTGCGCCGCCACGTGGAGGAGCTCGCCTTGCGCGCCCAAAAGGAAAAAGCCGAGGAGACCGGCGCCTTTACCGACAACGTCATCATGTATGAGGTGCTCTCCGAGCTCAAAGAGATCGCCGCCCGGGGCGGTATCTCCTGCACCTGCGGCAGCCGGGAATACGGCATACAGGTGCGCCGGGCGTGCGTGGATCTCACCTGCGGGCGCTGCGGCGGCAAACTGCGGCTGGACGCCGCCACCGACGAGGATCTGGACCGGCTGTGCTGCCAGATGCGCCTGACCATCAAGGGCAAGGCGTAGCGCGCCTTAGTCCCAGCTCTGCCAGATCTCCGGGCAGTACCCCACGGTGGCAAAGCGCCCGTTTCGCACGATGGGGGCGCGGAACAGCCACGGATGCTCCAAAAGAGCGATCTCCGCGTCCTGAGGGGCGCGATAGTCCATATAGAGCTCCTTGTAGTCCCGGCAGTCCTTGTCCACCAGCGCGTCGTACCCCACGGCGGCCTTCACCGAGCGGTATTCCCCCGCGCTCAAACCCTTGGTGCGCAGGTCGATATACTGGTATTTGATGCGGCGCTCCTTGAACCACCGCTCCGCCTTCTTGCTGTCGAAGGACTTGGACGTGCCGAAGATCTGGATATTCATGGGATCCACTCCTTTACAATTCAAACAGGGAGGTAAAATAAGATGGAAGAGTCTATTCGCAAGCTGAAGGAGCTGGTGGACGGCTCCGACAACATCGTGTTTTTCGGCGGCGCCGGCGTGTCCACCGAAAGCGGCATCCCCGATTTCCGCAGTGTGGACGGGCTGTACCGCCAGAAGTACGCCTATCCGCCGGAGACGATCCTCAGCCACACGTTTTACGCGCACCATAAAGAGGCGTTCTACGCCTTTTACCGGGACAAAATGCTGGCGCCGGAGGCACAGCCCAACCCGGCGCACCGGAAGCTGGCGGCGCTGGAGGCGGCCGGAAAACTGCGGGCGGTCATCACCCAGAACATCGACGGTCTGCACCAGAAGGCAGGCAGCCGCCGGGTGCTGGAGCTCCACGGCAGCGTGGCGCGCAATTACTGTGAGCGTTGCGGCAGGCTCTACGGCGTTGACCGCATACTCCATAGCACCGGTATCCCGAAATGCGACTGCGGCGGCGATCTGAAGCCGGACGTGGTGCTCTACGAGGAGCCGCTGGACGAGACCGTGATGGCACAGGCGATCCGCTATATCCGCGGAGCGGACGTTCTTATCATCGGCGGCACGTCGCTGGCGGTGTATCCGGCGGCAGGTCTGGTGCAGTATTATAAAGGTACGAAGCTGGCGGTCATCAACAAGGGCGCCATCGGCGTCCGCGCCGATCTGGTGATCGACGGCGCCATTGGCGAAGTTCTCGATCAAGTATAGCACGCCGCCGCCCGTCAGGCAAGCCGCCGTTCTGCGCGGCACCCCCGAATCCGCCCGTCAGACCGCCTCGCGGCGGCATTTTTACCGGGCGCGATCCACAAAAAACGCATTTTTTATTGACAAGGCGCAAAAAGTGGCGCATAATACAAAAAAATATGCTCCCGTCATATGCCCGGTACGGGGGGCGGAGCGTGATGAAAAACGGTGTTGGAGAAGAGCTATGGCTGTCTATGTTATTAAGCGGATCGTCGTTTCCATTATGACGCTTCTGTTGATCATGTGCATTACCTTCCTTTTGATGAACGCCATTCCCGGCAGTCCGTTCCTGACGGAAAAGTCAACGCCGGAGATGATCGAGCGCGCCAACGCCAAGTACGGCTTGGATAAACCGCTTTACGTGCAGCTGTTCAACTACGTTAAAAACTATGCCCGGGGCGATCTGGGCACCTCGCTGAAAATGCAGGAAGGCACCAGCGTTTCCACGATCCTGTTCGGGCAGGGAAAATTCGAGCTTTCCATCAAGCTGGGCGTGATTTCTCTGCTGCTGGCGGTGATCGTCGGAATTCCCCTGGGCTGTATCGCCGCGTATAACCGCGGCAAATGGATCGACGGGTTTTTGCGCGTGATGACCACCGTGGGCGTCGCCGTGCCGACTTTCGTGCTGGCGGGACTGTTGCTGATCGGCTTCGCGGTCAATCTGCACTGGCTTCCCACCAAGAGCAACAGTCTGCCGGATTTCAAGAGCTACGTCATGCCGGTCATCAGCCTCTCCTTCTACTATACCTGCTACGTGGCAAAGCTGACCCGTACCAGTATGCTGGACGCGATCAATCAGGATTACATACGCACCGCCCGCGCCAAGGGCGTCAAGACCCGGATGCTGATTTTGAAGCACGCGCTGCGTAACTCCCTGATCCCGGTCATCACCTATCTGGGCCCCGTGATGGCAGGTATCATCACCGGTTCGTTCGTGGTGGAATCCACTTTCTCGATCCCGGGCCTCGGCAAATACTTCGTGCAAAGCGTACTTAACCGCGATTATCCCGTCATCATGGCGACGACGGTCATTCTCTCCGCGCTGGTCATCTTTATGAATCTCGTCGTCGATATCGCGTATAAGATCGTCGATCCGCGGATCACGCTGACGGGGAAGGAGGACTGAGCCATGAGCGGAAAATTCGCAAAATTCAGTCCCTTCCACGTGGATCCCGAGCTGATCGAGGGGACGTTCTCCCTTCAGCCGGAGGATTTTGACCGTGCGGACGAGGATGAGAAGGCCGCGATGGAGCAAAAGCGCAAAAGCGTCTCCTACTGGCGTGACGCGTGGCGCCGCTTCCGTTCCAACACCGTGTCGATGGTGGCGCTGGGCGTGTTTATCGCCTGCTTGCTGTTCGCCTTCGCCGGCCCGGCGCTGATCCCGTACGATTACGCCGATCAGTACCGCTCTTCCCAAAAACTGGGTCCGTTCGAGTACTCCGAGGGCGAAGCCGTGGCAAGATCTATCGCCGGCTCTGTGGACGGGTTCTACGCCACCGCTCTCCAGCCCGGCAGTCTTACCTCCCTTGCCAAGGGCGATTACGTGATCTATCACGGCGGCAAAACGTATGCTTTCACGCTGGATCGCGCCATGGAAAACGCTATTTTGATGTTGCAGACCAAGGCGGAAGACCCGCTTTTCATCGTGTCGGAATCCAAGATCCAACAGGACGGGTCCTGGAGCGACAGCAAGGCGATATCCTATACCGATACGCCGGCGGACGGCGCCGTGGAGATCAAGCTGTCACGGAACGTATTTCCCCACGCCTTCGGAACGGACAGCTTCGGCCGTGACCTGATGGCGCGTACCATGTACGGCACACGCGTGTCCATCATTATCGGCATCATGGCGGCGCTGATCGTGCTCATCATCGGCGCCACGTACGGCGCGATCTCCGGTCTTTCCGGCGGCGCCGTGGACTTCGTGATGATGCGGATCGTGGAGCTGATCTACTCGATCCCGGAAGTGCTGGTCGTGCTTTTGCTGCAGGTCGTTTTGAAGGATCCGCTCCGGGCGTGGTTCGATTCCAGCAATTCCGCGCTGGTGCAGTCCCTTTCGGCACTGGGCGCCGGCATCATCAGTATCTTTATCACCTTTGCGCTTTTGTACTGGGTCACCATGGCGCGTATCGTGCGCGGTCAGGTGCTGCAGCTCAAACAGCAGGAATACGTCACCGCGGCGACGGCGCTGGGCGCCGGCAACGGCCGGATCATCCGCCGGCATCTTCTGCCCAACTGCGTGGGCAGCGTGGTGATCACCACGTGCCTGCAGATCCCCAGCGCGATCTTCCTGGAGTCGTTCCTCTCCTTCCTCGGCCTCGGCGTGTCCGCGCCGATGGCGAGCCTCGGTTCCCTCTGTTCGGACGCGTTGGAGACGATCACGCTGTATCCGTACCGTCTTCTTCTGCCGAGTATCGTGCTGACGATCGTCATTCTGTCCCTGAACCTGATCGGCGACGGTCTGCGCGATTCGCTTGACCCGCGGCTGAAGAAATGAGAGGAGGCGCGGCAATGGAAAAGGACAATAAGAACCTCCTTGAGATCAAGGATCTGAAAGTCTCCTTCTTTACGCCTGCGGGCGAAGTGAAGGCTGTTAACGGCATTTCCTATTCCCTGGGTTATAACGAGGTCATGGGCATCGTGGGCGAATCCGGCTCCGGTAAAAGCGTGGAGGCGTATTCGATCATCGGTCTTTTGCAAAGTCCCGGTAAGGTGGTGGGCGGTTCCATCACCTTCGAGGGTGAGAACGTGCTGGACTTCACGGAAGAGCAGATGCGCCAGTTCCGCGGCAATAAGGTCAGCATGATCTTCCAGAACCCGATGACCTGTTTGAACCCGGTTTATACCATCGGCAATCAGCTGATCGAGGCGCTCATGTGCCACGATAAGGGGTATACCCGTGAAGCGGCGCGCAAGCGCGCCATTGAGATGCTGGAGCTGGTGGGCATCAATAACGCGGAAAAGCGTATCGACCAGTACCCCCACGAGTTCTCCGGCGGTATGCGTCAGCGCGCCATGATCGCCATGGCGCTGATCTGCGAGCCCAAGCTCCTGATCGCCGACGAACCCACCACGGCGCTGGACGTGACCATTCAGGCGCAGATCCTGGAATTGATGAAGGATCTGCAGCACAAGGCGAACACGTCCATCATCTTCATCACCCACAATCTGGGCGTCGTGGCGGAGATCTGCGACCGCGTGTCGGTCATGTACGCCGGGCATATCGTGGAACAGGGCGACGTGAACGACGTGTTCTACGATCCCCAGCATCCCTACACACGGGGTCTTCTCTCCTCCACACCGCGTATGGACGAGGTGACGAGGGAGCGGCTCGTTCCCATCGACGGAACGCCTATTGACCTGCTCAATCCGCCCAAGGGTTGTAACTTCGGCCCGCGGTGCAAGCACTGTATGAAAGTCTGTCTGCGCGAGAAGCCGCCGCTTGTGGAAGTCGGCGAGAGGCATTATTCCGCCTGCTGGCTTCATTTCAAGAAAGAAGACGAACAGGAGGAGGCGGAGACATGAGCAGCGAACGAGCGCCCCTGATCCAGGTGGAAAACCTTCGCAAATATTTCCCTGTCAAAGGCACGAATCCTTTTGAGAAAAGGAAATTCGTCCAGGCGGTCGAATCCGTTTCCTGCACCATCTATCGCGGTGAAACACTTGGCATCGTCGGCGAATCCGGATGCGGCAAGACCACGTTTGGCAGAACCGTCCTCCGCCTGTATGAACCCACCAGCGGCAGGATCGTTTATGACGGCGTGCCCATCTATGACAGCGAGAAGAAGATCGCCGTCAAGATGCTTCCCTACCGGCGCAAGATGCAGATCATTTTCCAGGACCCCTCCGCTTCCCTCGACCCCCGTATGACCGTGGGCGAGATCGTGGGCGAGGCGCTGGATATCCACGGTCTTTGCCGCGGTAAGAAAGAGCGCGCGGAGCGCATCAACGAGCTGCTCAACAAGGTCGGGCTGAATACGGAGCACGCCAACCGCTTCCCCCACGAGTTTTCCGGCGGTCAGCAGCAGCGCGTCGGTATCGCCCGCGCCCTGGCGGTGGATCCGGAATTCATCGTGTGCGACGAGCCGATCTCGGCGCTGGACGTGTCCATTCAGTCGCAGGTCGTCAATATGCTGGAAGACCTGCAAAACGAGAATCATCTCACCTATTTGTTTATCGCCCACGATATCAGCGTGGTGCGCCATATTTCCAACCGGATCGGCGTGATGTATCTGGGGCAGATGGTCGAGCTGGCGGACAGCTATGAGCTGTGCAGCAAACCCGTCCATCCCTACACGCGGACGCTTCTGTCCGCGGTGCCGCTGCCGGATCCGGTCAAGAGCCGGGCGCGTCAGCGCATCCTTCTGGAAGGCGAGATCCCCAGTCCGCTCAATCCGCCGAAGGGTTGCCGCTTCCATACGCGCTGCCCCTACGCCACCGATCGCTGCCGCGAGGAGACACCGCAGCTTCGGGAACAGGCGCCCGGCCACTTTGTCGCCTGCCATCTGTAAGGCGGCACGTTCCAACGGTATTCAGTTCCATCGGAACTTAATACAAAAATATAAAATGGAGGAAGAACATGATGAACACCAAAAAAGTATTCGCTCTGTTGCTGGCGCTCTCGATGGTTCTGGCTCTGTGCGCTTGCACGAGCAAGAAACCCGGCGACACTGACGAAGACAAACCCGGCGAACCCTTTGTGGTCAACGCCTGCATCGCCTCTGAGCCTGAGACGATCGACCCCGGTCTGATCAGCTCGGTTGACGGTTCGACGTACACCCAGCACCAGTTCGAGAATCTGATGAAGTACAAGATGATCGACGAGAAGGTTGACGAGGACAGCAATATGCTCAAGACCGAGATCGTTCCCGGTCAGGCCGCGTCCTACGAGGTCTCCGACGACCTGTGCGTCTACACCTTCACCCTGCGTGACGACATTTTCTGGTCTGACGGCCAGGCTGTCACTGCCAACGATTTCGTTTACAGCTGGCGTCGTCTCGTTGATCCCGCCACCGCTTCCGATTACGGCTACTTCCTGGACAACATCGTTGTGAACGCAGCCGCCATCCAGGCCGGTGAGAAGGACAAGAGCGAGCTGGGCGTGGAAGCCGTTGACGAGAAGACCTTCAAGGTCACGCTGGAAGCTCCCTGCGCGTACTTCCTTGAGATGTGCGCCTTCGCCTCCCTCGTTCCTCTGCGTGAGGACGTTGTGGAGGGTAACGACAACTGGACCGATCCCGCCAACATCGTGGTGAACGGCCCGTACAAAGTCGTTGAGTGGGTCCACGACAGCTACATCCGCATGGAGCCCAATGAGAAGTACTATGACGTTGAGAACCTCGGTCCCGACGCCATCGTGTGGTGGCTGAGCGACAGCGAGACCGCTATCCTCTCCGCTTATCAGTCCGGCGAGTACAGCTTCATTGAGACTTTCCCCTCTGATATGATCGAGTCCCTGCAGGCTTCCGGCGACTGCTTCATCAACCCCTACGTCGGTACCTACTATCTGTACCTGAACTGCTCCAAGATCACGGATTGGCGTGTCCGTGCCGCGATGGTTCTCTCCGTTGACCGTGAGAACATCGTCAAGAACGTCACCCAGGGCGGCCAGAGCCCCGCAACCGGCTTTGTCGCTTCCGGTATTCTGGATTCCACCGGCGCTGACTTCGCTTACGGCGTAAGTGAGCTGGGTGCGATCTACAATACCCTGCAGGAGAAGTATCCCGACGCCGATCTTTCGACCTATGCCGGCAAGTGCGAGCTCGCCAAGAAGCTCTATGATGAGGCGGTCGCCGACGGTAAGTGGGATCCTCAGACCACCGTTGTTTACAACTTCAACACCAACGATACTCACAAGGCGATTGCCGAAGCCTGCGGCTCCGACTGGCAGACCGTTCTCGGCATGAGCATCAGCACGGAGAACCAGGAGTGGGCGACCTACACCAACGGCCTCGGCGAGCATAACTTCGGCGTGGCGCGTCTGGGCTGGATCGCTGACTACAATGACCCCGTGACCTACCTCGAGCTGCTTGTCACCGGTAACTCCTACAACTACGGCCTGTACTCCAACGAGGAGTATGACAAGGCGATCACCGAAGCGAAGGCGACCCTCGCCGGCGCTGAGCGTGACCAGCTCCTGTACAAGGCGGAAGAGATCCTCTTCGGTGAGGAGGGCTTCCCCGTCTGCCCGATCTACTACTACACCAACATGTACTGCATGAAGGGTCTTTCCAACGTGGGTTACACCACCATGGGCTACTTCTTCTTCTGGTACGCTGAGGCTGCCAAGTAATCCGGGACACACGATAAAAAAGCCCGCGCATTTGCGCGGGCTTTTTTCTATGGACAAGAGCGATTGATATCCAAGGGCGGCAGGGATCTCTCCCCTGCCGCCCCTTCGTTCATCGATCAACCCGGACCGGCAGAGGCGCCCCATACGGAAAAGCCATTTGACTTATTGGTATAAATACAATCGCTACGGCGTCAAAGAGGGCGACAATCTGCTCTGCCTCACGGCGAAAACGCTTACGGAGGCGTTCCCGGAATCGGTCGTGGCAAGAGGCGCGGACGACCATTTCCGCCCTGAACGTGTTCAGCCAGTTCGATTTCGACCTCGTCAAGTACGACATGGAACTGCTGAAAAATCTGGACACGAATAACGGTATCAACCGGATCATCCTCAAAGAGCTCGTATTCCTTTCGAAAAAGTTCGGGATCCACACGCTCATCGAAGGCGTTGAGACGGAGGAACAGTTTGCCTTCGTTAAGGAGATCGGCTGCGAACTCGCGCAGGGATTCTTTTTTCATAAACCCGAGTCGCTGGACGGGATTCTTACCAGGATCCATAACGGCGAATCTCCCGGAATATGTGAAACCGCTAAAGAGCGCGCAGAGTTTTTCCGCAAGTGGCTGGAGTGATCTCCGCGCCGGGCCTGCCGGCTTTGAAATGATTTTCTTTTGCAAAGCGGCGGTGTTTTCCGTCAGGCAGTATAAAACTCCTTGTTTTGACAGATGCTAACCGTACCAAATCTGTAAAACAAGGAGTTTTTGCATATGAAAGCAACCGGAATCGTACGCCGGATCGACGATCTGGGCAGGGTCGTGATCCCCAAAGAGATCCGCCGCACCATGCGTATCCGCGAGGGCGACCCCTCGCTGATAACGTTGACACAGAGGGAAAGGTTTGTAATGGAACTGGATCACATCGCAAAGCGGATGGGTGTGGCGTGATACGTAGGCGGCAAAAGTGCATATTACCAACCCCCTCCCTTGCGATACCGCAAAGGAGGGGGTTATTATGAAAGGGGACCTGAAGATCGCCGGGATATGGGGACAACGGCGCTAACCGACATAATTCTTCGTCGCCTGCGCCAGATCGTACTTAATATCCTCCACCAGACTCTCCGGGGTAAGGACGGTCGCGTGGGGGCCGTACTGCACCGCCCAGCGGCGCATGGCTTGCAGGTTCACCCGTACCCGGGCGGTGACCTCGTCCTCGCTCTCGTCGGAGAACGTCACGTCCTTGCCGAACCAGTCGATCACGTCGTCGATGATATACTTCTTCAGCCGGAACGTGACCGTTTCGCTCTTGCCGGCGAACATGTAGAGATGCTCCGCCATGTGCCGGGGCAAGTCCACGCCGTGCTCCAGACCCTGCACGGTCTTGGCGTCCCGGGCAGGCTCGTCCAAAAGGCGGATATCCGAAATGCGGTCGAGCCGGTAGTGGGACACGCCGTCATAGGGGTCCTTACAGCAGATGAGATAATACCGTCCGTTGGCGGCCGCCATCTGGTAGGGGCTGACCACGTATTCCCGGATACTGCCGTCCTCCCTCGTGCGTGGACGGCGCTTTTTATCCGTGCCGTAGCTGTTGTAGCGGAACGACACCTTGCGCCCGTGGGAGATCGCCTCGTCCATGATCTCGATGGTGTAGAAAAGCTGGAGGTTGTCCTTGTCCGTGGCGGGCATGGTGCGGATATGCTTGACCCGGGAGCGGAAATAGCGGTTGGACAGCTTCTCCAGCTTCTCCACCAGCGCCTTGCACTGGCTGTACGGAATGTGCTTGGAAAAGAGAAGCGAGTCGATCAGCAGCCGCAGTTCGCTGTCGGTGAACTCACGCACCAGATAGAAGTCCGACCAGAGGTAGCTCTCCTCCATCTCGCCGGTCTTCGGGTTGGGCACCATGCGGACGGACTCGCTGTACTCGATCTCGTAGCCGCACCCCATTAGATTCATGATGTTGCGTCGAATTGCCTTGCGCTCCGCCGTCATGTTGTACTCATTCCGCAGAATCTCCGCGATGTCCTTCTGGCTGAGCCGATGATCCTCGTCGGAATACCGCCGCAGGATGTCAAGAATGTTCATAATGAGCAGTTTTTTGGGATAGATCGCCATAGCCGTCACCTCACGCATATTATATCGGATCTGTCTATATAATACAACACTCCATGGGACAAAAATGTCCCATGGAGTGTTGGGGGCGGCAGGATCACAATTCGTTTTTCAGGATCTGCTCGAGATGGATGACGTCGTCACTGTGAATTGCCGGATTGGGCGTTCTGAGATCATATGTACCATCCGTTCCGGCAGGAGAGAGATAGCGCCAGGCATATCCTTCCTGCGGGTATTTCCACTGCGGGCTCTTCGGCTCATGGTCGATCACTATATAGAGGTTTTTATCGACGCAGATCCACGCAACCGTTTTCCCGTCGGATATTTGCTTGATGACAAGCAGGCAATGCGAATCCTTGTCGTCCGATCCGTCAAAGTCGGTTACATAGTATTGATTCTTAAGAGAACCGATATCAATACAGTGTTTCAGGTACTGTAAGCGCAGTCTTTCCCATATGATATCGGAATGCTTGAGTATACTTGCGATGAGTTCAGGACAAGGGCTGATTTGATCTTCGGATAATCCGAGAACTTCCAGCAGCTCTTTTGTGACCCTATATTCGTTATTCATAGCACAAATTACCTCCTTAAACTGTGCAATCAAACGGTTTTGATCCGAGGATACAGGCAAGGTATCCAACCAGCATTGTATCGTCGTATGAAATGAGATACAGTGGTATTGCTCGTTAGAAAGCTCATGTCCATCCTTTGATGTAATACTTTCCTGCGAGGGCTTTCGTCCGTTTGGCGTCAGGTAATACATGCCGCTTATCTTTGTTTTTTTGCCGTCTTGATAGTAATGATAATAATCGTAAAGCTGGCTGCGTTGATCCGGCGCATATATCTTGACCTCTATGGGGATGATGTAATCTGCTATATAGATCGCAATATCCACACGCCGCTGGGCGTCTGTATGATCCTCCAACTCAACTATGGCAGAGCAAAGACTTGCAGGATCCGGCGCATAGGGAAAATGGATCGCTTTCAGAAAATTTTGAAGGGGGACGATACCAAGTCCGTGACCGGCATTCGGCGTTAGCAGGTAACCCAAAAAGCGGCAGATAAGGACTTCGTTGCTCTGAATGCCCAGCACATTGAAAACGTTGTTATTCAAGGGCGTTTGCATATAGGCAAACGATGGATCATATCGTTCCAGAATGTTGTTAAACTGCTCACGCAATGGTTGCTTCATCTGCATAAAACCTCCTTTTCGTTAATCATAATGTAGACCTCCTTGTCTAATTGATTCTGATAGCTGATGTGTAAAGCTGCTGTGGGTGGGGAGATAAGATCTGTCTATATAATACAACACTCCATGGGACAAAAACATCCCATGGGGTGTTGACGAGTGTTTCATTCCGATTTTCCTTTTTCAGCAGGTTCATTCAGTTTTTGTTGTGTCCCACGTCTTCCATGCGGGATAGCAAAACGCGTTTCCAGTAAGACTCCCTGTCATCTATGTCGTACTCATCCCATCCCGTTATCGCTTCCAGCAGCGAAAACTTATAGTACTGCCGCACGTAGTCAAAGCCGTTGTCCTCTACCAGCTTTTTCAGGTCAACGTCGCCGCCGTGACCGTTCCAGATATAGTCCGCCCAACGCTGCCAGATCCCGTGTTCTCCGTCTGCCTTGCCCACGTATTTTTTCCCTGTTTTCGTGTCGGTTATCAGATATATACCCTTGATGGAGAGCGCGTCCTTCCACGCCGGCGCGTCTTTCTTCATGATGGATTCCAGCACAGTGAACGGAACGTCAACGTTCCTGTATCCGGGAAAGGCAACGGTGGAAAACGGTTCTTCCAACAGTTCCTTCACAACGAACGAGCGGAAATGGTTTTCCAAATTCACTCTGGTACCCCGGTCTTTGTACGGATACTTAATTTTCAACCGTCCGATGAACTCACTGTAATCGTCCACCAGCTCAACTTCATACGGATAAGGAACCTTGCTCATATCTCTTGCGACCACTTTCCAGATACCGCCAAACAGCCACGTATCCTGTTCGGGGTAAAATGAGATGAGCGAGAAAATGTAGTCTCTGTTGAAATCGTTTCTGGTTTTAGAGTACCTGTTCCATTCCTTCCATTTCTCGAAATCGGAGATGTAGACGTCTAACGGCTCACCGCCACTGTCCTTTCTTGCAAAATGAACTTTATACGCAGCAGGGTCGATCGTTTGAAAAATGCTTGATAAGAGGATCTCTTTCATAATGAATACTTCTCCTTTTGTTATAAATTAATTCCTTCCGTTCTTTATCGGAGGAAATGTTCTATCAGTATATCATTGCCACTCCTTTTCCGTCAAACGCCGCCAAGGTGCGGGGCTTATGCCCCGCACCTCGTTTTGATCTCCCGTACCTCGTCGCCGGTGAGCCAGCCTCTTTCCAAAAGCGCGGCGATGAGCGCGTCCAGAAAGGCGCGGTTTTCCGCGATGATCTGCCGGGCGCGGAGATAAAGACGTTCTAGCTCCGCCACGGCAACCGCTTCCCGGCGGGCAAGCAGCGACTCGGAATCCACCTGTCGGGGAAGCTCCAACAGCGCAAAACCGTAAACGCCCTGCATTATGAGATCAAACAGCTTCCTGCGCGCCTGCGCCAGATCGTGCCCCGTGCCCAACTCCATCCGTCCGAAACGCTGTTCCAGCGCCGCTTTGCCCGCCAAAGAGCGCATGACTCCGTCCACGTCTTCCTGTAAACCGTCCCGACCCGGCACAGGGCGGTAAGAGGTAAAGCCCCGGGAGCCGTTCACGTTGTTGTGGATACATACCATGGACACACTGCCGGGGGAGAGCACCTCCGCCACCACCGCGTGACCGGCTTCGTGGCAGGCGGTGCGCGTCATGATGCTCCGGGGATCGGCAGGGTCGTCCTCACGGTGCAGGACGATGCTGTCGGGGCTGATGCCGTCCGACACCAGCAGGCAGGCGCGGATCAGGTGGTCGCGCCGGATATGCTCCTGCCGGAGCTGTCCTGCCAGCAGGCCCGCCTCGTTGACGACGGTCTCCAGATCGGCGCAGGAGTGCCCCACCATCAAATCCGCCACGGTGCTTGCGATCTGCGCCGGGTCTTCATCTTGAAACGCCAAAACGGACTTGCCCGACAGATAATGGGCGACGATACGCCGGGCGTCCTCCCCCAGCGGCGTTTCCACGCGGATGGTTCTATCAAAGCGTCCGGTACGCACCAACGAATCCGGCAGATGGTTGATGCCGTTGGCGGTGGCAAGCACGAACACGTCCTTGCCTCGCATCTCGTCGATACAGGACTGCACCGTCACGTACTCCTCCTCGTCCCGGCACTTTCCGTCGCTGTTGGCGAACTTGTCCAGATCGTCCAAAAAGACGATGGAGGGCGCGTGCTCCGCCGCGGCGGTGAAGGTGTCGCGGATGGCGTTGATAAACTCGCCGTCCGGCCGATCCTTCCGGCAGGTGAAGGCGCGCCGTCCGCTCTCCTCAATGACACAGCGTGCCATTAAGCTCTTGCCCACGCCGGGCTCTCCGTGGAGCATCAACCCACGGGGCGGCGTAACGCCCAGCCGGGTATAGGCGTCGCCGCACCGTAGGGCGTCCGCGATACGCTCCAGTTCCTTGCGAATGGTGTCGTAGCCGATGATCTTGTCAAATGCGCTCATGATAGGTACCTCTCTTTCGTTTATTGGTCTTATAACTCTATAATCGGCAAACCCGGAATCATTAGTCGGCTTTTTGAGATTTTTTGAAAAATTTTTCCGCCTGCCGCGTTTGCCTGTGTATCTATATATGCCACAAGGCATGGGACAAAACTGTCCCATGCCCTTTCTGCGCGCCTGAAAACAGGCGATCATCACTTTTTCGCGGGAAAAGGGGACGTGGAGCATTTTTGTTCCACGCCCCGTGATATGTTTATTTTGGGATCGTTCCGATCCCAAAATAAACGAAGGAGGCAATCTCATGGAAAACGAACAAACGACTTCTGCGGTGCAAGGCGCCGCGCTGAGCAGGAAGGGGGAAAACATCCTCGCAGGGGTGCTGGGGGTGTCGATCATCGCGCTGATCCTCATCATCTTCGGTTACAGGACCACGGAGCTGTGGCTCTCCTCCCCCATCGTCTGGCACGATCCGGACACGGTCTATTTACAGCTATGGGAAATAGAAGAACCGGGCGACAATATGGAGCTGACGTTCAACGTATTCAACCTCTCCAATGAGGACTACACCGACTACACGTTCTACGCGGTGTACGGCACGAGTATCCTGGAGATCTCGTCGTTCTCCAATCCCACGATCCGTGCCCATGACGGCAACTGGCTCACCGAGCATTTTGCCAGAGGCGGCAGTATGGGGCGGCTTTTCAACGCGTTGAGTGGGAAAAGCGTGGAGGAGATCAACGAGAAGATGACGTTCCACGTAAAGGCGCTGAATCAGTACGGTGACGACGGTTACGAGGTAGGCGGCTGGCTGAAGATCGTACTGCTTCTGGTCGTGTCCGTTGTCTGCGGCGTGCTGATCCTAAAGGACGTTGTGCGCTCACAGCCTTTGCGGATCGCTATGAAGGTGGTCTGCGTGCCGGCACTGCTGGCGATCGTCTTTCTCGGACTGTTCTTAAAGGGCGCGGCAACTTACCACGAGTCGCCCCAGCGGCAGAGGGATCTGGAAGAGAGCAACCGCCGGCGGGCGGCGGAGTACTACAAGGAAAAGTCGAGGGACTACGCCAACGCCATGATGGGCGGCAACGCCAGAGATGCCGCCATCGCCAAGGGGCATATGGACAAAGCGTTTGCAGACTTGGTGGCAAGCAATCAAAGCAGCGCCGCCCGGGACAGCTACAAGCAAAACGCCATGCTCCGCGCAGGCGCCGCCGCCGGCGGAAATATGCGGGACGCCGCCCGGGCGCAGGGGCAGATGGACAAGGCGCTGGCGGATATGCTGCGTGACGCCGGGAAGGAATAAAAAAGTTGACTAATTGCGCTGGGAACAACGATTATCAGTTATCCGAGGTAGAAAAGAGAAGGAGCGGTTACCATGAAAAACACCCATTCCATCCCCACAGGACTTGCCCCGCTGGACAGCGCCTTAGGCGGCGGACTGCGCCCCGGTACGCTGACGGTGATCGCCGGGCGTCCCGGTATGGGCATGACGTCCCTGGCGTTGCAGATCGCAAACCATATAGCGAGCGCGGCGCGGAAAAAAGCGTGGCTGTACACGGGCGGCGCCGGGGAGCGCAATCCCGCCGACGTTTTAGGAAAGCTCCTTCGGTTCAGGGATAGCTGCGTACCGATCCCGTTTATCCTCTGCGACGGGCCCCACCGGTCCGCCGCCATCATCGAGCGCGAGCTGACGGACAGACCCGTCAGCTCCGTGGTGATCGACGAGCTGGTTTCCCTCGCGCCCAACCGGCCGGAGCGGTATGGCAATTTTTCCGCCGCGCTCCCTGCTATGGCGCAGGAGCTGAAACACCTGGCGCGGACGCTGAACGTGCCGGTCATTTGCAACGCCCATTTGAGTCGGGATCTGGAAGCGCGGGTGGATCCGCACCCCGACATGGCGGATTTCGCGTATGCGCTCCCTATGGGTAAGGCGGTGGATACGGTGCTGCTTCTGTATCGAAGCGGCTACTACGATCCGTTTGCAAGACAGGCGCAGTTTGAACCGGCGCAGATCACCGTGGCACAACGTCACGGCGGCGAGAAGACCGTGTCTTGCCGCTGGGACAGCCGATTCTTGCGGTTTGAGGAGGGGGAACGGTGAAAACCTTCTGCGTAGCTGTCACAGAAAGCATGAGCGCATCGGGAGTTTCCCGATGCGCTTATATATGCAAAATGCATCGACAAACCGACGCCACGGTGGTATAATCCAGATAATATCAGATCGCCCGTGCGCCGGACTGTCCGAGCGAAGACCTGCGGAAATAATAGACGAATAGACGCCGACAAAGGAATGAACGAAATGATCTGGAATTTACCGAACGGAAAAAGGAATATTCAGGCAACCCAATCAATCACCATAATATAAGGAAGAATACGCCGCAAAAGCCCGAAGAGACTAAGTAATCGTCGAAAACAGATATGGATCTGCGTATGCAACGATGCGATTAGGATGATCCGAAAATCGGCCTGCACCGTTCTATCCTTACAGAGTGAAACTCGCAACTTATGAAAAACGCAGAAGCAAACGGGAGGGATGCAGTATGCCCTATGAGGTCGTTCGGAACGATATTACGCGCATGGAAGTTGACGCCATTGTCAACACCGCCAATCCCAGACCGGTGATCGGCTCCGGGACGGATCACGCCATCCACAAGGCGGCAGGCCCGGAACTGCTGGAAGCGAGGAGGAAGATCGGTGATATCGCCGTGGGACAGTCCGTTGCCACGCCGGCGTACGGTCTCCGCGCCCGATATGTACTGCACACGGTCAGTCCCGTGTGGAAAGACGGCGAGCATAACGAAGAAGAGTTGCTCCGCAAGGCGTATAACGCGGCGCTGGCGCTTGCGGTGAAGCTCAAATGCAAGACGGTCGCCTTTCCCCTTTTGTCCGCCGGCAGCTACGGCTTTCCGCGCGACGAGGCGCTTTTGATCGCGGTCCGGGCCATTTCGGAGTTTACGCTGCACCACCGTATCCAGATCTATCTGGTCATTTTCAACGCTGAGGCGTTTTCCCTCGCCGGCGGTATGTTTTCCGGATTGAAAAGCTTCGTGGACGATCATTACGTGGAAGAGCACACGAGGGAAGAGTACGGTTTCCGGCGCGGGCGCAGAGGGCCGGAGGAGACGTATGAGTACCAGACGGGCTGCCTCCCACGGGAGAGCGCCGCAAGATGCGAGAGCATCGCCTTGGGGAACGCTGCGGCGAGCGCTCCCATGCCGCCAACAGCCGGAGAGGCAGCGGCGCTCTTTCCCGGTATGAGTCTGGAAGAGATGATGCAGCAGGAGGTCAGCGACTTCCGTGCGTATTTCGGACAACTGCTGCAGCTTCGGAACGCATTGGGCGACAAGGATTCCGACGTGTATCACCGGGCGTCCGTCAGCCGGCAGGTATTCAATAAAATCCTTAATAAGAAGGGATATTTGCCGTCGAAAACCACCATCTTGCAGCTTGCCATTGGACTGAAACTCGACGTAGATGAGACGAAGCTCCTGTTGGAGAAGGCTGGCTATGCCTTGAGCCCCAGCAGTAAGGTGGATATGGTGGTTCGATACTATATCGAGAACAAAACGTATAACGTACAGTTCATCAATATTGCCTTGGATCAGTATCATCTGCCGCTGTTGAGCATCAACTGAAAAAAGCAAAAAATGTAAACGGCAAAGCGACAAACGGTCTCCTTGCATCTGTTATTCTATGGACAGAAGCGAGGAGACCGTTTCATCAAAAACAAGGAGGAGACAACTATGAACAAGGATCTGACCGAAATCGTATTTATTCTCGATCGCAGCGGTTCCATGTCGGGGCTGGAGGCGGACACCATCGGCGGCTTTAACGCCATGGTGGAAAAGCAGCAAAAGGAAGAGGGCAGGGCGCTGCTCTCCGCCGTCCTCTTCGACCACGAGAGCATCGTGCTCTACGACCGGGTGGATATCCGGAAGGTGGAGCCCATGACGGAGCGGCAGTATCAGGTGCGCGGCAGCACCGCGCTGCTGGATGCCATTGGCGGCGCCGTGCGCCATATGGCGAACGTCCACAGGTATGCCCGGGAGGAGGACAGACCCGGGAAGACCGTGTTCGTCATCACCACCGACGGCATGGAGAACGCCAGCCGCCGCTACACCTACCAAGAGGTGCAGAAAATGGTCAAGCACGAACAGGAGAAGTACGGCTGGGAATTTTTGTTCCTCGGCGCCAACATGGACGCCATCAAGACGGCTCGTACCTTCGGCATCCGGGAGGATCGCGCGGTCCGCTACGAGTGCGACGGCGCCGGCACCAGCCTCAATTTTGCCGTGGTGAGCCAGACCATCGGCAATCTCCGCAGGGGCAAGGAGATCGATCCCGATTGGAGCGCCCCCATTACCCGTGACTACGAGGAACGCGGTCGGAAGTAAACGGCTGACGATCAGAAGGCAAACGTAGAGTGAAAGGAGAAAGGGATCATGTACGGGGCGATTTTAGGCGATATCATCGGCTCAGCCTATGAGTTCGATTCCCATAACTGCAAAAGTAAGGTGTTTCCGCTGTTCAGCAAGCGTTCTTCCTTTACCGACGACACGGTGATGACGCTGGCTGTTGCGGACGCGCTGATGCAAGTGACGCCGGAGGACGGCGACGACGCCATCAAGGAGACGCTGACGCGATCCATGCAGACCGTCGGGCGGCGCTATCCCTACTGCGGCTATGGCGGACGGTTCTTCCGCTGGATGTTCAGCGATGATCCGCATCCCTACGGAAGCTATGGCAACGGCAGCGGTATGCGCGTATCTTCCGTGGCGTGGTTCTACGACGATCTTCCCACGGTACTGCGTATGGCGAAGCTGACGGCGGACGTGTCCCACAACCACCCGGAGGGCGTCAAGGGGGCACAAGCCATTGCCGGCGCCATCTTTCTGGCACGGACCGGGGCGTCCAAGGCGGCGATCAAGGCATATGCGGAGGAGCATTTTCACTATGATCTCAGCCGCACCTGCGACGAGATCCGCCCTGCGTATCGTCACGTGGAGACCTGCCAGGGGTCGGTGCCGGAAGCTATCACCGCCTTTCTGGAGGGAACAGACTTTGAGGACGTGATCCGCACCGCGGTGTCCCTTGGCGGCGACAGCGACACCATCGCCGATATGGCAGGCGCCATCGCCGAGGCATACTACGGCGTGCCGGAGACGCTGCAGGCGGAGTGCTATGCCCGTCTGCCGGAGGATCTGGCGGAGATCCTTCACCGTGCCCACGCCGTAATGGACGGCAAGACCGCCTGATATGGAGAACACGGCGCGCTCTGCCTCTGGCTTGAGGAGACTTATGGGCGTATTCAGGATCGGCTGATCAAACGATAGACGAAGCGAAGCGTGCATATGATATTGACCGCGCTGTTATGTTTCTTCCTAATGCCTTCAACAACATATGCTCAGACGTATGATGTAAGTGATACGGATATGAGAATACTTGTCGATGAAACCATGATACCATCATACGCGTGGTGGACGGCGTGGGGTTTGATATCACGTTGACACAGCGGAAACGGTTTGCGCCGGAGCCGGACAAGCCGGCGCAGCGAATCGGGGTGAAATCATAACCACCAGTAAACTGGTGGTTTGACTTGCCCCTAAAAGGGGCTATTACGGACGTAGCCCCTAAAAGGGGCACTGAAGGTTTGACACCGCATTACCATTTCAGGCAGCCGCTTCAAGCGGCTGTCTTTTTATGCCTTCTTATTCTTGTCACCCGTAAACGGGTCAAAGTATTCTTTCATGCTCGTTTGATCTGCAGCGTAATCCTCTTCCAACTGTGTTCGGATATATTCTGCTATGATCTTTTTATTACGTCCCACAGTATCCACATAATATCCTCTGCACCAAAAGTTCCTCGATCCATACTTGTACTTCAGGTTCGCATGCCTATCAAATATCATTAGGCTACTCTTTCCCTTGAGATACCCCATAAATTGTGCTACACTCAAATACGGTGGGATGCTCACCAGCATGTGGATATGATCCGGGCACGCTTCCGCTTCTATTATCTCACATTCTTCTGTTTGCACAGCCTCCTCAATATCTCCCCTATGTCCCTTTTCAGTTGCCCGTATACCACCTTTCTCCTATACTTTGGTGCAAATACGATGTGATACTGGCATCTGTATTTTGAGTGCGCCGTGCTTCTTATCTCGTTTCTCTCTTCTTTCTTTATCTGCATAAAAACCTCCTATTGCTTCTGGTAATGCGGTCGCCAAACCGTTACCATTTTACCGCAATAGGAGGTTTTTCTCATGCTAAAGCTCTTTTTCCTTCCCCCGGTAGAACCGGGGGTTTATTTCCACGCCT
>DBWU01000007.1 GCA_002309395.1 Oscillospiraceae bacterium UBA1230 | reverse complement strand
CAATGCTTCAGCCGCTTGTCGCTCTTGACCGCCAGACGCGTGCCGATACTCTGGAACAGCTGCACCAGCAAAATCAGCAGGACTACCGCGATCAGCATCACCAGATACTTGTAGCGATAGTAGCCGTAGTTGATGGCGATCTGACCCAGACCGCCGCCGCCGATGATACCGCTCATGGCGCTGTAACCGAGAATGGTAGTCAGGGCGATGGTGACGTTGCTCAAAAGGGACGGCACACTCTCCGGCACCATGACCTTGCAGATGATCTGCATGGGCGTAGCGCCCATGGACTGCGCCGCCTCGATGATGTTGGGATCTACCTCACGGAGACTGCTTTCCACCAGTCGGGCGATAAAGGGGAATGCCGCCACCACCAGCGGCACGATGGTGGCCGTGGTGCCCACGGTGGTGCCGATGACAAGACGGCTCAAGGGAAAGACCATGATCATGAGGATCAAGAACGGAATGGAGCGCAGGAGATTGATGATCACGTTGAGCACCTGCATGACCCATTTGGGAAGAGGCAGAACGCCGTCCTTCTCCCCCACCACCAGCAATACGCCCAGCGGCAGACCGATCACCAGTGCCAGAAGTGTAGAGAGCACCGTGACGTAAAACGTCTCCCAGATGGCGAAGGGGATCTCGTTTTGCAAACATTGAAGCGCGTCGGAAAGGGATTTTTCGGAAAAGAGATTGTCATACAAGGTCGCTCACCTCCTCCACCGTCAGTTCGGGGATCTCCTGCAGGAAATCCAGCGCGGCGGATAATTGCTCGTGGGGGATCCCCAGAAGGATATCGCCGTAGGTTTTGCCGTCGATCGGCTGTGTATTGGCGGAAATGATGTTCGCCATCACGCTCCGCTCCCGTGCCATACGCGCCACCAGCGGCATAGACGCGGCGGTGGCACTGGCGAAGATCACGCGCACCTTCGTCTCACTGCCGGGATCGCTGATGACCTCGCCCTCCCGTGCCGGATAGACCAGCCGGCGCGCCGCCTCGCTCTTGGGCGCGGCAAACACGGCGCTCACCAGTCCCTCCTCCGCCACGGTGCCGTGGTCGAGGATCGCCACGTGCTTGCAGATCTCCTTGACTACGCTCATCTGGTGGGTAATGACCACCACCGTGATGCCCAGCTTATCGTTGATATCACGGATCAGCGAAAGGATCTGATGGGTGGTGTTGGGATCCAGCGCCGAGGTCGCCTCGTCGCACAGCAGCACCTTGGGGTCGGTGGCAAGAGCGCGGGCGATGGCGACGCGCTGCTGCTGACCGCCGGAGAGCTGCGCCGGATACGCGCCCGCCTTGTCCGGCAGACCCACCAGCTCCAAAAGCTCCATCGCCCGCTTTTTCGCCGCCGCCTTCTTCACGCCGGACAGCTCCATCGGGAAGCAGACGTTTTGTAAACAAGTGCGCTGCATCAGTAAGTTGAACTGCTGGAAGATCATGGTGATCTCCCGGCGCGCCTGGCGCAATTCGGCATTGGAAAGGGCGCCCATATCCCGTCCGTTCACCGTCACGGTGCCGGCGGTGGGGCGCTCCAGCATATTGATGCACCGCACCAGCGTAC
Source organism: Oscillospiraceae bacterium UBA1230 (assembly GCA_002309395.1). Lineage (GTDB taxonomy): Bacteria > Bacillota > Clostridia > Oscillospirales > Oscillospiraceae > Vescimonas. The sequence goes on along the minus strand of DBWU01000007.1, from coordinate 2,991 downwards.
TCTTGCCGGCGCCGGACATACCGATGATCCCGTACACGTCGCCGTCGGCAATGGTCAGATTGATGTTCTGCAAGGCGTCCACCTTATCGTCACCGGAGGAGAACGTCTTATATAGATTCCTGATCTCGATCATGGAGATCCTCCTTAACGCGCCGCGATCCGGAGCGCCTGAGGCGCCCCGGATGCGGCAGATGTGTTTACGATTACTTGCCCAGAATGCTCAGGTCGGACTGCTTGCCGCCGTAGAGGCCCATCGGCTCCACGTGAGGCGCGCACACGGACACGATGTGGGTGCCCTGCTCGGCGTTGAAGTCATCCAGATAGGGAACGTGCTGGAAGTAGTTGGCGTCCACCGTACCGTCTTCCACCACCGTGTTGGGAACCACGTAGTCGTTGAACTCCTGGATATCCAGCGTGATGTCCTTAACGGCAAGGATCTCCTTGGCTACCGCCAAGATCTCGGCATGAGGCGTGGGGGAAGCGGCCACGGAAATGGTGCTGCCCTTGAGCGCCTCGTAATCCACGTCAGAATCGTAACCGTCGCCGGGATTGTCGATGGTGCTGACCACGGCGCCTTCATACTTCTCCGCGATGAAATCCGCCACCGCTTTGCTCTCCAGAGCCGCGACCAGTGCCTTCACCACGTCGGAAGCCTCGTTGCCCTCTTTCACCGCCAGAATGTTGGCATAGGCGGAGGAGCTGCCCTCGATGACCAGGGAATCCGCCACGGGATTCAAACCGGCGGAGAGCGCATAGTTGGAGTTGATGACGGCGTAGTCCACGTCCTGCAGGATGTTGGGAAGCTGAGCCGCCTCCGCCTCAACGATCTCTACGTTGTAGGGATTCTCGGCGATGTCGTTCTTGGTGGCGGTGATGCCGGCGCCCTCTTTGAGCTTGATGATGCCGTTGGCCTCCAGCAGCAGCAGTGCGCGGGCCTCGTTGGTGGTGTCGTTGGGCACGGCGATCTGGATGGTCTTAGTGCCGCTCTCGCCGCCCTTATCACTCTTGTCGCCGCAGCCGGTCAGAACCAGAGAGGCAACCAGTGTGAGCGCCAGGATCAACGCTCCGATACGAATGTGCTTTTTCATGTTTGTTCGCTCCTTTTTTCATTTAAATTGTTTCTTCCTATTGATTACGCCGGCATATTCCCTGCCGACAGGGTTTACAGATCGTTTCGTGTCCCCGGGGACACATTCGCCGCCCGAATCGCGCCTTCATGCCGTTAACCTCCTTATCATAAACGAAAAACAGCGGAATGTCAAATGACTTTCCGCTGCTCTGGTAAACGGCATCGCGCCCGGTTTCGGCGCTTCAGGAAAGCACTTGACGATTTTGCACGCAGCAACGCATGCACATGGACAGATCCATGCACATCCCCCACATCATCATGGCGCTGCGACGCTTCATCAGATGCTTTCTCCCTTCCTCGCGATTCCATCCGCCGGATGGATTGTTGGTATCATAGCACGCCCGCCTCCCCCTGTCAACCTCTTTTTTGCAAATTATTTGCATCAATTTAAAATGCTAAAGATAAGCGGCGCTTATATCGTGCCGTTCTCTGCCCGTCCCCGTAATACGACGTGGCAGAAAAACCTATTGACTTGATAGGTTTATTGTGCTACACTCAAAATACCTACTGATTAGATATGCTTTAAGAAAGGAATCCTGTTCTATGTTTGTCTACGCGGATAACGCCGCCACGACCCGCATGAGCGACGCCGCTCTCGCCGCCATGCTTCCCTGCTGGCAGGAGCTGTACGCCAACCCCTCCAGTCTGCACAGCGCTGGGCAGAAAAGTGCCGAGGCGATCGAGACGGCGCGGCAAACCGTGGCGCGTCTCCTGCACGCCGACAGCAAGGAAATCCTCTTCACCTCCGGCGGCAGCGAAAGCGACAATCAGGCGCTTCTCTCCGCCGCGGCGCTGGGGGCGCGGCAGGGCAAGCGGCACATCCTCTCCACCGCCTTTGAGCACCATGCCGTACTGCACACCCTCAAAAAGCTGGAAAAACAGGGCTTTGACGTTACGCTTCTGCCGGTACACGAGGACGGTCTGGTGCGTCCTTCGGAGGTGGCGGCGGCGATCCGCCCCGACACCTGCCTTGTCAGCGTCATGGCTGTCAACAACGAGATCGGCACGATCCAACCCGTCGGCGAGATCGGCGCGATCTGTCGGGAAAAGAAGGTGCTCTTCCACACCGACGCGGTGCAGGCGGCAGGCCACGTTCCTCTCGACGTGGAGGCGATGTGCATTGACCTTCTCTCCCTTTCCGCTCATAAATTCCACGGTCCCAAAGGCGTCGGCGCGCTGTACGTGCGGCGCGGCGTCCCGCTCACACCGCTGATCGAAGGCGGCGCTCAGGAACGGGGCAGACGCGCCGGCACGGAAAACATCGCCGGCATCGTGGGTATGGCGGCGGCTCTGGAGGAGAGCTGCCGGACGCGCGAGGAGGTACACCGCCGCCTGTATCCCCTGCAACAGCGGCTGATCGACGGATTATCCGCCATTCCCCACACCGCGCTCAACGGCGATCGGTCTCGTCGCGTCGTCACCAACGTAAACTTTTGCTTTGAGGGCATTGAGGGGGAATCCCTTTTACTTCTTCTGGATCAAAAAGGTATCGCCGCCAGCTCCGGGAGCGCCTGCACTTCCGGCTCACTGGATCCCAGCCACGTGTTGCTGGCGATCGGGCGTCCCCACGAAGTGGCTCACGGTTCACTGCGCTTGAGCCTGAGCCGGTACACCACCGCAGCGGAGGTGGACTATCTTTTGGAACACGTTCCGCCGGTGGTGGCGTATCTGCGGCAGATGTCTCCCGTGTGGAAAGATCTGGAACGGGGCGCAAAGCCCCACCTTCTGTGAGAAAGGAGCAACGATATGGCGCTATACAGTGAAAAAGTCATGGATCATTTTCTCCACCCCCGTAACGTAGGCGAGCTGGAGGATGCCGACGGCGTAGGTGAAGTGGGCAACGCCAAATGCGGCGATATCAT
>DBWU01000052.1 GCA_002309395.1 Oscillospiraceae bacterium UBA1230 | reverse complement strand
GTGGTGTTGTTCGCCGTGATGCCGGAGGGTGACTTCGTGCTGACCTGTGTCGTCTGCACCTTTGCCACAAAGGTACCGCCGTCGTTGCTGATCGCCGCGTTCTTGTTCAGACGGAAGTAGAACTGATCGCCCACGCTGACACTCACGCGTTTCACGGAATACGCCTTGGATGCTGTGGCGGTATAGGTCGCCGCCGGCAGCAATTCCTCTTCCTCACCCTCGGCAGGTTTTCGATAGATGCTCACTACCACGCCGTCTCCGCTGGCAGTTTGCTTGCTAATCGTCAGCGTCAGATCCACCACGCCGGCGGCATCCGCTGTATACACAGCGGCAATATCACCGCTGTTGGCGGTATGGGATCCGCCGTTCGCCAGCAAACGCGCATATTGGTCGTTTGCCGCCGGATTTGAAACAATCATGGCAGGATAGCTGCTGTACAATCCATATACCAACGGCGTTTCATCACCTGTCGTACCGTCAATCAATACATAGCGCCAGTTCGTATCGTTATTCTCCACAATACCGTCTGTGGACACTGTGGACAGTTCCGTCCACGCATCTGCCTCGGCGCGAACCGGCAATGCAACGGCGCATAGTGACAGCAGGCACACCGCCGCCAGCAACACGCACATCGCCTTTTTAAACCGCTTCATCCGCATTGTCCTCCTCACTCTGTTTTCTTTCATATGCGAAGGGTTGATTCCTCTTCGTCCGGGCAAAGCTGATCAATAGATCAGCCCCCACTGGGTCGTGTCATCCTCCGGCTCCGTATCACTCTGATCGGGTGTTTTATCGGAAGGCGTCTCACCGCCGGGCGTTTCACTGCCCGGTATTTCGCCGGACGGTATTGTGCCGGACGGCGCGGCAGGCTCCGCGCCACCGGAAGGCGACGGGGATTCGTTGTCCCACGTGCCGGACACATCTGTCATTTCGTTGGGATCAAAGGTCCCATCGGGTTGGACCGTCATAACGTCACTTGCGGAAGACTGATCTTTTGTGCCGTCTGTCTGCCCGGTCTGCTCCGAAGGCGCCTTCTCCGGCGGCGCACTGGTTTTGTGCACAAGCGTGAACACGCCTACGCCCGCCGCCACAAGCAGTACGACAAGCGCCGCCATCCAGATGCGTTTCTTACCCGCCATAGGACACGTCCCACGTGCGCACGGTTACCGCATCCTCGTTCCAGTTGCAGAACTCATCCGGAGTAACCGTAAAGGTGATCGGCTCGCTCGGCGCCGCAAAGCGAAGGTTGGCAAAAATGCTCTCTCCGTTTTGATAGGTGTCCACCGTGGCGCCGTTGCCCACCAGCGTAAGGGATCTTCCGTCTGCATCATGGGAATAGTCCATTTGCGGGAGCAACCGTCCTGCTTCCACGCCTACCAGTGTCAACGCCTCGGTGCCGCTGTAAGTCACGGTCACTTTGCCTGCCGCCACATCAGATGCGTCCAGCAGGTCAATCGGAACACTGGTATAGCCCAGATATCCGTCTTCCACATGTACATACTTTGCCATGCCGTTGACCCGCGTGCCATCCATCGTGACCCAATAAGGCCGCACATATACGATCTTGCTGAAGTTGCTCTGCGCCACATTGGTCAGCGCCCACACGCTCACGTATTGGGCAACCTCGCCGAAAATGCTGCTTGCCGTGCGCACATTCCCGCTTTCCAAAATACCTGTGTACATCTTGGTGGTTTCCAATGTGCCGAGCGACGTGCTTCTGTTTGCCAGATAAATCTCGAAACCGATCTTCCGGTAATCTTTGCAGTCCAGCGCGGTAATAACGCGCAGCTTGGTGACCGCGGTTTCCGCATCCGTGTTGGCTTCGTTCTGCGCCTTGATACTCAACACCTGCGCCGGGACGAATTTGGCATACAACGCTCCGTCATAATCCACAGTGCCGTCATCATTTGTGTCAATCAGATCGGCTGTCAGATAACTTCCCGCTTCTGCGGCAGAGTACCAGCCGCCGAATACATATCCGGCCTTGACAGGCGCCTGCGCATTTTCCGCAGACCAATAGTCGGACAGCGTATAGCCCGACTCATATACGATCGAATCCGCAACGGCAGCATCCGCCGTAATGGAGGCCACCGTCATACCGATCACCAGCAGCATAGCGGCAAGTATACTTCCGACTCTCAAGGCAGGTTTCTTCTCTTTTTGCATGATCAAAACTCCTTCCTGTTGATTCTCATCCTCTAATTTATTACCAATCGCCTTCAACATCCGTGAAATCGTTATTGGGATCGTTTGGATCATAGACAGAAGCGCAAACCACGTCCTGTTCCACGATGTACCATTCGATCTCCAGCTCCGCGCGCTCATAAGGGTATTTCATGATGTTTACTCCTTTCTGTTCAGCTATAACGTGATACATACATTTGAATTCTTATTTATCCCCACTTTATCCCCGTGTTGGAACACGGAACATATAAAAAGGCATTTCTGTTTCTTTATTATATCATGCTGTTTTCACGCAATACAGCGCCAGATTATGGTGTGATTCCAACTTTTATTTCCACTTTACCGGTTCAAAAACACCCGGATCGCGCCCTTGACGTTTTCCTCCATAGCGTCCTCCGCGCTGACCATCAGCTTGGTCAGCAGCGGCTGTCCCTCGCCCCAGTTTTCCAGACGGCTGCGGATGGCGGCGGCGCCGGCTTTATCCATATAGGTAAAGTAGTTGATCTTGCGCACGCCCGCGTCAATGGAGCGGCGTAAATCCTCCTCCGACACACCGCTGCCGCCGTGCATCACAATGGGCACATCGCCGGACAGCTTGCGGATTTGCCGGACGATCTCAAAATTCAGCTTCGGCTTTTCCACATAGAACCCGTGGGTGGTGCCGAAGGAACAGGCCAGTGCGTCGATGCCGGTATCCGCAATAAACTGTCTGGCAAGCTGCGGATCGGTATAGGTCTTGGTGTCGTCGCCCACGGAGGCGCCGTCGCCGTATTCCCGCTTGCCCAACGAGCCCAGCTCTCCTTCCACGCTGCTGCCGTAGGCCCGCGCCATTTCCACCACCTTGGCGGTTTGCGCCGCGTTCTCCTCGTAAGGCAGGGCGGAGCCGTCGAACATCACGGCGGTAAAGCCCAAATCCAGCGCTTTCTTTACATAATCCAGGTCCTCGCCGTGGTCGAGCTGGACGCACACCGGTACGCTGGCGTCCTTGGCGTAGCGGAGCATCAGCGCCGCCACATCCTCGATGTGGGTGAATTTCTCGTGGAGTTGGGCGAACATGATGGCAATGGGCGCGTCCAGTTCCTCCGCCGCGCGGATCACCGCCTTGAGGGAATGAACATCCACCGCGTTAAATCCGCCCACGGCAATGTTCCGCTGCTCCGCCACGGCGCACAGTTCTTTCAGATTGACAAGCATTTTTCCTTTCCTCCTGGTTAAAACAGCGGACGAACCGCTTGATATACTTTTTTATAACGTGCGAAAATCTCCATATAGCGGCGATGCTGTTGAGCACGGGGAACATAGGTCTCCGTCCGGCGCACCATGCGCTCTGCCGCCGCGGATACATCCCGGTACACACCGGTTGCCACGCCGGTGAGCATGGCGCAGCCCACCGTACCGGCGTCCGCCGTTTCCAGCGCGGTGATGGGCATATCCAGCACGTCCGCCTTCATCTGCATCCACGCCTTGCTCTTTGCGCCGCCGCCCGTGGCGTGGAGATGGGTAAAGCGGATGCCGGAGCCTCGCAGCGCCTCATAGTTGACCCGCATCTCGTAGACTACGCCCTCCATGCAGGCGTGGTAGATCGTGGGAACGTCCGTCGCCGCGGTCAGGCCGAGAAGGGCGCCCCGGGAACCGGTGTCCATGTACGGCGTGGCGGCGCCTGCGAAGTGAGGCAGCACCAAAAGGCCGGTGGGCGCGTCGCCGTGGTCGGCGGCATAGGCGTGTTCGAGATACTCGTTTACGGAGATGCCCTGCTGTGCGGCCAGTTTCTTTTCCGCCTTGGCCAGCGTGTCTACGCACCACTGGATCAGCGCGCCGCCGGTATAGGAAAAAGCGTACGCCGCGTAAGTGCCGGGAATCACATAGGGCACCACGGAGAAGAAGCCTTTTCGCATCACTTCGATGTCGGGGATCCGATCAAAAACGGGCGTCAGACACTCCACGGTTCCCGCACCGTCCACGGCTACGGAGCCGTCAAACGCACCTGCGCCCACCGCCGCCGCCACCTGATCGTGGCTGACGGAAACGATGACGCACTGCTCGGATAACCCCGTCCGCTGTGCCGCTTCCCGCGTAACCGCGCCCGCCCTTGTTCCCGTGGGGACGGGCGTACTCATAAGGGACACGTCGATCCCGGCGGCGGCAAAGAGCTCGCCGCTCCAAGTGAGGGTATTGATATCAAAGCCCATGGTGCGGCAGGCCAGCGAATAGTCGATCTGTGCGCGTCCTGTCAGGTGCCAGACCACATAGTCCTCCATAAGGTGAACGCGTTTCGCAGCGGCATACACCTCCGGGCGGTGGCCCTTGAGCCACATCAGCTTGGGCAGGGAATACATCTCATGGGGCGCAAGGCCGGTGATCCGGGCGATGCGCTCCGCCCCCAGCTTCTCCGCCAGCGCGGCGCACTCCTCCGCGCCTCTGGGATCGGTGTAGAGCATGGCGTCATGCAGCGGCTCGCCCGCCTCGTTCACCATAACAAACGTTTCGCCGAAGCTGGTGACGCCGATGCCGGTAATATCGGGATACTGCGCCGCCATCTCCGAGAGCACCGCCCAGACGCTCTCCAGCAGCGCGGACACGTCGATCTCGTGGCCACTGACCGCGCGGCGAACAGGATAGTTTCGGTATGCCTTGCCGCAGTAGGTTCCGTTTTCATCAAACACCGTCAGCTTGCAGCCGGTGGTGCCGATGTCCAATCCTGCCAGCTTCATATCAGTCGATCTCCACCCAGTCGTAATGGAGGTAAGTGGTGAACGCCTCTTGCAGCACCTCTTTCACATGACCTTCGGTAATGGCGGTGTGGTGCTTGAAGCCGCCGCGTGCCAGACGGATGAGCTTATTTTGCAGGTCCGGGATCTCCGCCACGCCGGCGCAGCCAAAGTAGCCGTCCTCTATCACATCGTCTGTAAACCGCGCCTCGCTGGCATAAATGACGATCTTGCCGTCTCTAGTCTGGCAGTTGGAAAGGGTGATGGGCATGGATTTGATACGCCCCTCGTTGCAGCCCCAGCCGGAACCGGGATCGGTCTTATCAAACATCTTGTGGTTGGTCACACAGCCCTTGCCGGTCATCAGGCCCTGCGCCACAGGGCCGCAGTGGAACAAAATCACCTTGTTCTCATCCTCGCCGTAGTTGTTGTTCCAATCCAACACGGCGGTGGGCTTCTCGGTGGCAAGGTTCATGGCGCGCATGACCACGGCGGAGCACATATCGATCTCGCAGGAGGCCACGATCCCCCGGTCGTTGAGCTCGGAGAGCAGTACGCACGGGCAGATACGCAGGTGGCTCTCCATCTCGTTCCAGCACCGCAGCGCCAGCGCGTCCAGATGGTATGTTTCGATGTACTCGTCAATCACCACCGCCAGTTTGCCGAGGTTAAGCAGATTGGCGGCGGGAACAAGGGAGAAATCGGTGTAGTTTTTCAAGTGTTCTATTTTGGCCTGCACCGCGGGATCGTCGTCGCGCCTGGCGGCAATTTTGTCAAACACCTCGCTCAGATCGAAGCTCTCCACGTTGATGCCGTGCTTCTGCATGGCGAGCTCGTCAAACCGCACGGTCTTAAAGGCGGTGGTGCGGGCGCCGATACAGCCCAGGTTAAAGCGCTTCATACCGTTCACCACGCGGCAGATGGCGGCAAAGTCCCGCAGATTCTCCTGAAACTTGGGGGACAGCGGATGCACCACATGGGGTTTGAGCACGGTGAAGGGTACGCCGTACTGGGTGAACACATCCGTCACGGAGAACTTGCCGCAGTAGGCGTCCCGGCGGTGGGCAAAATCCATCTTGCCGATCTCGTCGGGATACGCCTGCATCAAAATGGGTACGCCGGCATCCTGCAAGGCGGTGATGGCGCCGTTTTCATCGGCAAAGATCGGCATGGAGAAGATCACGCCGTCGTATTCGCCTGCGTGCTGTTTGAGCCATTTGGCATATAGCAGACCTTCATCCCGCGTCTCAATGCCGCCGTAGCGGGTCAGCTCCGCGTCCATCATGATGTAGTCATAGCCCGCGTCGGTTACGGCTTTCACCATATCGTCCCGGGCGCCGTAGATCAGCTCGCCGGGCATGAATCCCCTGTTGCAAAACGCCAGTGCGAAAGTCATTTTTTTCATAGTCAGCTCTCCTTATCGGCATGGTTTTCTCTTTTGGGATTTTGATTCTATTTTCTCTGTCAGTAACCTGTAGCAAGAGAAAACAGCGCATCCTAATCCCTTTTAATATTTTTCATAACTATTGTATCGGATGGCTAAAAGGATTTATATAGAAAGCCGGACTATTTTCTTTGAATTCTTCCTTCTTTGTGATATAATTTAAGCACCGCCCTTTTGTGCAATATGACGGAGGGCGAATGAGAGTACGCATTCAAAGGGA
>DBWU01000038.1 GCA_002309395.1 Oscillospiraceae bacterium UBA1230 | reverse complement strand
CGCGGCCATGGAAGGGAAGGGCCGGGGATCGGCGGCGGTGACCGCCACGCCGATCATGTCAAACAGGATACCCAGCGCAATAAAGACCAGCAAAACGAGTCCTGCGATCAAATACCCCGTGCCGGAGAGCGCCGTATTGGATAAAAAGCTCAACACGGCGGACAGCGCCACCGACATCAAGCATACGCGCACGGGCCAGTGGCTATCCGGACTCCGTTTTTTTATTTTTTCTTTCTCAGCCAACGATCCTTCCTCATTTCAAATAGAGACTGAACAGGGCGGCTCCGGAAGTAANNGGCTTAGGTACGGGTTGGCTTTCCCCACAGCGCACCTGTCGTTGCCGATCAGGCGGTTTCCCGTTAGGCGCTGTGCCGCGTTGTTGCCGATACGCGGTACCCGACTGCCACTTAGTCCGCACTGCAATCCGTCCGATGCCCCCTGAAGGGACAGCCTAGGTGATTTCCACCGCAGTCAAACCGTTTCTTATCCTCTTTTGCAGATGGGGTTTCAAGGGAATAGCACGTCGTCCCTGGCCGGGGAGTTGGCGCGTAAGCTCCCCTATCCACCCGACCCACGCAAGGCAGGCTACTCTGCACACAGCGTTAGGGTGGCAAAATGCCGCTTTAGCACCGCAATGCAGGTTTCAAATCATCTGCCTCGTACAGAGGTCGCTTACCACACGGGGAGTACGCCTCTGCACAACAGCAGGTCTCCGCAGACGCAGGGTCGGGTCCTCCATGCCATTGGAGAGCGCCCTACGCCCACAGGCGCGGCAAAAACCGCGCCTCCCTCCAGCACCCACCCCAAACTGGGCGTAAGAAGCAGGCACCAAAGGTTTCACAGTTGTGCCCTTTAAGGGATTTTTAGGCCCCTCTTAGGAAACGGCAGATCTGACTAGGATACTGCGCCGCTGTTCAGTAATGTAGAATTATACCATATTTTTTTTGCATTTACAACTGCAATTTATGCACGGTATTTGCGCGCTTTATGCACAGTTGTGGCAATATTTTGCCTGATGATTGCATAGAAAATCCGCCGTATTATCGCATACGGGCAAAAAAGAAACAGCCGCGCCGCGACTGTTTCTTTTTTGCGACTTTATTCCGCGGAAAACCGGGACAGGAACTGGCGTGTCCGTTCCTCTTTTGGGTTGGAGATCACGTCCTCCGGCGCACCCTCCTCCACGATCACGCCGCCGTCCATAAAGATCACGCGATCGGCGACGTCACGGGCGAACGCCATCTCGTGGGTGACGATCACCATGGTCATGTGTTCCTCCGCCAGGGCGCGGATCACCTTTAAGATCTCCCCCGTCAGCTCCGGGTCCAGCGCCGAGGTGGGCTCGTCAAAAAACAGGATCTTCGGCTCCATCGCCAGCGCACGGGCGATCGCCACACGCTGCTGTTGACCGCCGGAGAGCTGGCAGGGATAAGCATCCGCCTTATCCTCCAATCCCATTTTTGCCAGCAACTCACGCGCCTTCTTCTCCGCCTCCGCTTTTTTTCGTCCCAGAACGCTGATCTGCGGATCCGTCAGGTTTTTCAGCACGGAATAATGGGGAAAGAGATTAAAGTTTTGAAACACCAAACCGAAGCAGGCACGGATCTCCTTGAGTATCTTCTTCTCGGCGTATACGGATCTGCCGCCTTCGTCTCTGGCGGCATACGTGCCGGTATAGATGAGATCGCCGCTGTCCATCTGCGTAAGAAGGGTGGCACAGCGCAGTAAGGTCGATTTGCCGGAGCCAGACGGCCCGATGATCGCCACCACCTCACCCTCATCCACATGGAGCGAAATATCACGAAGCACGTGGATGGTCTCGTTATCAAAGCTCTTTTTTACGTGGTTCATTTCCAATACACGCATCACCGCACCCCCTTAGCGATAGTAATCCAGCGCTTTTTCGATCCGCTCCATCACGAATGCCACCACGTAGTTGAACACGTAGTAAAACACCGCTGCCGCCGCAAAGGTCAGCATTCCCGGCGAATGAGGCGCTACGGCGATCTGCCGGGCGCGCGTAAACATCTCCACCACGCCGATCACAGACGCCAGCGAGGTATCCTTGACCAGGGTGATCACTTCGTTAGTCACCGGCGGCAAGACACGCTTTATCATCTGGGGCAGAATGATCTTTCCGTAGGTTTGGGCGCGGCTGTACCCCAGCACCTGCGCCGCTTCATATTGCCCCAACGAGATGGACTCGATACCGCCGCGGTAGATCTCCGCGAAATATGCCGCGTAGTTGATCACAAACGCCACGATCACCGCCATAGAACGCCAGTTGGAGGGCGTTGAAATGCCGAAGATCAGGTTCGGGCCGAAATAGACCACCATCAACTGCAGCATCAGCGGCGTTCCGCGCATGATAGAGATATAGATCTTCGTCAGCCAGCGTAAAGGCGCAATGCGGCAGCTCCGGCATAAATTTACCACGAGGCCCAGCGGCAGTGAACCCAGCAGCGTAAAGAAAAAAATGGAAAGCGTGGTCAAAAAACCACGCGACAGTTCTTGAAGCATCGTTTGTATCGTCATGGAATGGTCCTCTTTCCGCTTCGGTTACGGCGCCGTTGGGGTGAGGGAGCGTATCCCTCACCCCAACGGCGTATGGTTATTTGATCAGCTTTCGATCAGGCACAGATTCTCCAGTACCAGACCTGCGTCCACGTACTTCTCGGCGATAGAGAGCATCGTGCCGTCCTTCGCCATGGCGATGAGCTGCTCGTTCACCGCGTCACGCAGCTCGGTGTTGCCCTTGAGGAAGCCCACCGCATACTGCTCGCTGGAAACCGGCTCTTCCAGGATCACGTAAGAACCGTCGTTACTGCTGATCTGGTATTTTGCCACGCCCAGGTCGGCGGCAACCGCGTCCACGGTCCCCTGCTTGAGCTCCATAAAGCCCAGATTGTAGTCGGAAAGCTCCACCACTTCCGACAGCGTATCCTTCAGATCCGTATTGTCGTTGAGGGCGTCCACCGCGGAGGAAGCCGCCTGCGCCATGACCTTCTTCCCTGCCAGATCCGCAAAGGAAGCAATACCGGAATCCGCCTTGACCACGATCACGATCTGGTTATCCACGTAGGGATCAGACCAGGTGTAATCATTTTCACGACCCGTGTAGGTAAAGCCGTTCCAGATGCAGTTGATATTGCCGGCGGACAATTCGTTGTCCTTGAAATCCCAGTCAATGGGGACTGCCTTGAACTCCCAGCCCAGACGGTCGCAGACTTCCTTCGCCATCGCCAGATCGAAGCCGTCATAGCTTCCGTCCTCCGCTACGAAGCCGTAAGGCGGGAACTCCGCGTCAAAGCCTACGATCAGCGTCTTGGTTTCGCTGTCACCCGCATCCGTTTTCGCGCCGCCTTCGTCAGTCTTCGTGCCGCCGCAGGCAACCAGCGCCAGCGCCATGACCAGCGCCAACATCATACATGCCAATTTCTTCATCCTTGCGTCCTCCTGTCGCGCGTTGCCGCGCTGAATTGATTACGCTAACATATTATCACTTTAGCGAGATAATGTAAAGAAGTAATTTTGCTGAAATCAGCGCGGATATTCGGCAAAAAACTGTGCGACATATACAAAAGGCACTGCAAAACCAGTGTTTTGCAGTGCCCGGAAGGCAGGAATATGCCTCAGCGTGTTTTGGGGATCAACAGCAGTACGCCTGCGGACGGCTCGGCGGTGAGTCCGTTTGCCGCCAGGATGGCCGCCTCTTCGGTGCGGCACCGTTTTGCCGCGTCCCAAAGAGTCTCCCCTTCCTCTAAACGGCGCAGAACCAGCGACGGCAGTTTGGCGCGGTCGATCTCCCCCTGCTGCTGTACGGAAGTAACGGCGGTGACGTTGAGTTCCTCCGCCGGCTGAAGGCTGAACTGCACCGGCAGGCGCAGTTCACAACCGGCGCCGTTGCGGCTCACGGTTTCCGGCATAGCGCAGACGCGTCCGGCGGTAACGCGACGGTTGACGGCGGTGCTGATCTGCGTACTGCGTTCGGCGGTAACGGGCGCGCCGGAGGGATCCAGATAGAGGATGCGCAGGCGCAGATCTGCGGAAACGGAAGTGCCGGATTCATCGGCACGCAGTTCCGGTGCGGAGAGATCGGCATCCGTCAGATAGAAGAACGTGCCGCCCTCCAGCGGTTCGTTGGCGGCGCAATGCATCTGCAGATCGGGCAACGCCACCGGCAAAGATACGTCCTTCCGCACGGCGATCAGATCGGCGGAGGTACTGTATAGATCGGAAACGTATTCCACTTGTTGCTGAACGAAGGCGCTGATTAAAAGACCGATCCGCATGGTTACGCTGAATCCGATCCCGTCCTCGGTACGAACCGGGTGGATCTCCTGCTCGATGACGGACGATTCACCGTAAAACTCGGCGCCTTCCGGCAGATCCTGTATCTCCAGGATCTGGGAAAACGGCAGCGTTTCCTCACGGGAACAAAGGGACTGCCCTTCGCTGCGGTACAGGAGCGACAGTGTAGCCTCTCCCTTCACGACCAGCTTATTACCGAAGGGTTGCAGCTCCGTCACACGCAGGAACGTTTTATCCATTAAGAGATCTTCCGGCGCGCCTTGACCTGCCTTAGGTGACAGTTCCTGTGCAAAGGGGAACTCGCGCTCCCATAGTGCGGCAAGCGTATGGAGCTGTACGCTGCCCCGGCGAAGCTGGATATTCTTTCCTTCTGCGCCGGAGGCGATCTGCTGCGTGATGCGGCGGTAACCGCGCACACGAAATTCCGGCAATACGCGGATATAGAGCTTCCGTGCGCCCAGCATTTTTACCTCCAGCAGCAGTAAGCGGCTGTCCGCCCAGAGAAACGCGCACTGGCGCTGATCTTCCACGGAGCAGGAAAACGGCACCGTCAGCGACAGACTGCGAAGTCCGGCGCTCTCCTCGGAGGTATAGAGCACCATGACACGGATGACGCCTGCCAGATGGATACTCCCGTCCCGCTGTTCTTTTTCCCGGATGCGGATCTGCCCCACGGAATCCACGATCCGCGTCAGGTCAGGGCAGTATTCGGGGATCGCCGTTTCCATACTCTCCTCACGGGTTACAATGAGATCGCTGACCGGCTCGTAGCCGCTCCATTCCTGTAAGTTTAATTCCAGATCCATAGTTTTGCCCTCACATTCTTCCATGATTCTTTGGAAGAATATGAGGGCGCGTCTCATTTTATTCCTGTACGTTAAAGATCCTGCGTAATAAGGCGCTTAACAGCTTTGGTGACTTCCAGACAACGATTTTCATGGTTACCTCCCGTTACTTAAGCAGATGATCCCACAGGCGATCAGCAGAAGCGCCACCAGGAAGAGCAGGAATCCCGTCGGAAAAATGGCGGCGGTCAAGATCCCGATCCCCAGACACAGCGCACACAGTCCCAACGCGCCGGAACAGCCGTTCCATCTCATTACCGACCCTCCTCTACTCCCAGTATATGAACAGCCGGCTCTGACGTCACAACCCGTCAAAGCCGGCGTATCTTTTACCATGCCGTTATATCCTTTAATTCCGTATATAACTGCACGTAGCTCCTGTGGCGCGAGACGGGGATCATTCCTGCACGCACCGCCTCCAGAACGGCACACCCTTTCTCCTTCACGTGGGTACAGCCGACAAACCGGCACTCACCCAGATACGGCGCAAACTCCGGGAACGTTTCCGGCAGACGGGCCTTCAGCTCCAGATCCAGCTCGTCGCTATCGAGGGATGAAAAGCCGGGCGTGTCGATCACAAAGGTATCCGCGCCGAGGGCGTACAGCTCCACATGCCGCGTGGTGTGGCGGCCCCGCCCCAATGGGCGGCTGACCTCCCCTACCGGCAGCGAAAGTTCCGGCGAAAGAGCATTGAGTATGCTGGATTTTCCTACGCCGGAATTGCCGGTAAAAACGCTGAGTTTGCCTGCAATACTGCGCCGCAGGGCATCCAGACCCTCCCCGGTGGCAGCACTCACGCGCAGAACGCTTATCGCGGAGGCGCTGTATATCTCATAGAGTTCCTGCGCCGGGTCAAGGTCACACTTATTCAGCACCAGCAGTACGGCACAATCCTTCAGCGCGGCGATGGCGCTGATACGGTCGATCAAATACGGATCCGTTACCGGCAGTGCGGCGGATGCGATCATGACAAGCTGATCCACGTTTGCCACCGCCGGACGGGAAAATTGATTCCTGCGCGGCTCCACAGCGTCGATCATTCCCTCGCCGCCGCCCAGCGGAAGCACGCTGACCTGATCCCCAACCAGAGGATGAAGCCCCTCCCGGCGGAATCTCCCTCTGGCGCGGCATTGCAGGATATCATCGCCTGTATCAACGTAGTAAAAGCCGCTGACAGCTTTTAAGATCCTGCCCCGGATCAACCGACTCCCCCCTCGCCGGACGAACCGCCGTCACCGCCGGAGCCGGTATTCTCCGGCCCCAGACTCACGGTCAGGGTAATGGTCGTGCCCTTTGTCACAATGGTGTTTGGCTGATAATTCTGTCCAATGACAAAGCCTTCGGGGACGGTGCTGTTGTGTTCCGAGATCACGTTGATATTCAATCCGGCACCGCTGGCAGACGTAACGGCTTCGTCGTAAGACTTACCCACGTAACTGCCTACCTGCACCGTCTCCTGTCCGCGGCTGACGGTGAAGACGATCGTGGTACCTTCATCTACCGTGTCGCCTACCTTCAGGCTTTGGGCAAACACGGTATCCACGGCGGCATTGCTGTAATCGTATGCCACTTCTACCTTCAGATTCAGCTTTTCCGCCTGCTTGCGCGCCGTTTCCAGCGGCTGATTGGTAAAGTCGATCACCGTGACCGGCTTTACGTCCTTGCCTTTGCTGATCCGCAGCAGAACGCTGTTGCCGCGCTTGAGGGGATTGCCGGCCGCCGGACTGGTACCGATCACCAGACCTGCCGACACGTCGTCGCTGTATTCCTCGCTGACCTGAACGTTCAGCTCCATATTCAGATTATTGAGCTGTACCTTTGCATCCTGCAGACCCATGCCGGTAAGGCTCGGCATAGCGGCGGTCTCCTCCTCGGCACAAACGTAAACGTTGATCACCAGATTGCTCTTTCTGGTGCGCCCTGCCGAGGGATCCTGTTCCACGATCTGACCGGGTTGATAGTCGGGATTGTTGCGCGTGCCCACCTTTTTAATGGTAAACACACCCTTGACCCCCGGAAGATTCATCGCCTGTTCCACGGTATAACCCAATATGTCCGGCACCTCGTAAGAGCCTGCGCCGTCCTGTGAATCCATACTGCCGAAAATCACCTTGAAGATCAGGAAGATCAACAGCAACGCGCCGGCAAAACCGCCCAAGATGATCGCCATGCGTTTTTTATCCTGTTGGCTCATCGGCTTATCCCCTTTCCTGCTCGACTCGACCGCGCGGGACGTACGACGCACCGGGATCGGTTCAGTCGGCTCATCGACGCTGTCACTCTCCAGCTCCTGGCGGATATAGTCCATATCCACGCCGGGATCCTTGCGGAACCGCTCAAGATCATCCAGCATCGCGTCGGCGGAAGCATAGCGCTTTTCCGGGTCGGCGTTCATGGCTTTCAGGGTGATCAGCTCCAACCCTTCTGGGATACCGGGGTTGATCTCGCGGGGTGCCAAGGGGATGGCACTCAAATGCTGAATGGCGACAGAAACGGCGCTGTCTCCTTCAAAGGGCAGACGACCTGTCAGCATCTCATAGAGCACGACGCCGGCGGAATAAATGTCGCTCCGCGCGTCGGTACGGTCGCCCCTCGCCTGTTCCGGCGAAATGTAGTGGACGCTGCCCAGCGCCTCCTGGGTCAAGGTCTGGTTGGAGCCGGACAGATATGCGATGCCGAAATCCGCCACCTTTACGCTGCCGTCGCGCAGAACCATAATGTTTTGCGGCTTAATATCCCGGTGGATGATGCCGCGGCTGTGGGCGTGACTCAAACCGCGCATGATCTGGGTGATGAAATGCAGCGATTCGCGCCAGTCCATATTTCCCCGGCGCTCCATATACTGCTTGAGCGTGATGCCGTCGATCAGCTCCATGACGATATAATCCAGCTCATCGCTCTTTGATACGTCGTACACGGAAACGATATTGGCGTGAGAAAGCTGTGCGACCGCCAGCGATTCATCCCGGAAACGGCGGCGTGATTCAGCGTTCTCCGCCAGATCGCTTTTGAGGATCTTCACGGCAACCAGACGGTTGAGCCGGTGACACTTCGCCTTATATACGTTCGCCATGCCGCCCCGGCCGATCAGCTCCAACAGCTCGTAGCGGTTATCCAACATTCTTCCGATATATTGATCCATTTTCTTCACCTTCTCTTTCCGTCATTCACGCGTTGTGCAGAAGGACCGCCGTTACGTTATCCGGCGCGCCCCTGCGCTTTGCCAGCGCCAGAAGCCGATCCAGGCAATCATCCGGCGCGCCGCCGTGGATGATCTCAAACAAAAGCTCCTGATCCGTTACCGTATTTACCAAGCCGTCCGAACAAAGCAGAAGGTATTCGTCCTTTGCCCACGTCAGGCGGAACTGATCCGCCTTTACGGATTTCTCCGGGCCCAGCGCCCGTGTGATCAGATTCCGGTTGGGATGATGCCGCGCCTGCAAAGGCGTCAGCTCCCCTTGCTCCACCATGTTTTCCACCACCGAGTGATCGCGGCTGATCTGGCGGATACCGCCGGAGGACACGTGGTAGGCGCGGCTGTCACCCACGTTGACGATGGTGACGGACGCATCGCATACTACGGCGGATACCAGCGTGGTCCCCATCCGCTCACAGCCGGCGTGCTTGATCGACTCGGCGCGAATGGCGTGGTTGACGCGGATGATGCACCGTTCCAACGCCTTGGATAACTGCTGGTCACTCAAGTGTTCCTTCCATTCCTCCGCCAGCGCGCGGCGGAAGGTATCCACCGCGATACTGCTTGCCAGCTGACCACCGCCGGTACCGCCCATACCGTCACACACAACGGCGGCGGTCATGTCACCGATCGTGTCAACAGCGAACGCGTCTTGATTCTCCGTGCGCACGAGACCCGTATCGGTAATGCCCCACGTTTGCATTAGTTCTCTCTCCTCTCTTCCAGCACCTTGCGCCGCAGTTGGCCGCAGGATGCGTCAATATCGCCACCCAGACTGCGCCGCACCGTGGCGGTCACGCCGTGGGATTCCAGTCGTTTTTGAAATGCCGCGATACGGCGGCTGGGATGAAACGGACTTTCCGTTACGTTATTGAGCGGGATCAGGTTCACGTGACCCGGCATCCCGCGAAGCTGCACGGCGATCAGATCCGCTTGCGCGTCGGTATCGTTCACGCCGTCTATCATAGCATATTCAAAGGATATGCGCCGCCCGGTAGCAGCAAAATAGCGGTGGCATGCGGCGAACAGCTCCTCCACAGGATATGCCCGGCTGATCGGCATGATCCGACAGCGCGTCTCTTGATCCGGCGCGTGAAGCGATACGGAAAGCGTGAGCTGCAGCCGAAGCGATGCCAGGCGGTCGATCTGCGGCACTATGCCGCAGGTGGACAGGCTGATATGCCGCATACCGATATTAAGACCCTCCGGGTCATTTACCAGTTCCAAAAAGCGCAGTACGTTATCAAAATTATCCAGGGGCTCGCCAATACCCATCAACACGATATTGGAGATCTCCGCACCACTGTCCAACCCGGTAAAGAGCACCTGATCGACCATCTCGGCGGGGGTCAGGTCGCGGACCTTCCCTGCTACGGTGGACGCGCAGAATTTGCAGCCCATCCGGCAGCCGACCTGTGAGGAAATGCACACCGTGTTGCCGTGGTGATAGCGCATCAGTACCGTTTCGATACAGTTCCCGTCCCCCAGTCGCCACAAATACTTCACCGTGCCGTCCAGCTTTGACACCTGCTTCCGTTCCACGGCGGGCACGGTGATCCTGCACTGTGCCGCCAGCTTCTGACGAAGTGATTTCGGCAGATTGGTCATTTCATCAAAGCTCGTAACGCCCCGGTGGAGCCAGGAAAAGATCTGCCTTGCACGAAAGGAAGGTTCGTTCCAATCCTTCAGCAAAGCACCGATCTCCTGCGTTAGCATGGTTTTTAGATCGATCATACTGGTTTCCTCACGGTTTTCTCCGTATCCGGCAGATATAAAAGCCGTCCGTTCCGTCGCGGTGCGGCAACAACGTAATGTGTCCGCTGACCGTACCCACGGGTGCCGGCAGAACGAACGATTCCTCGGTAAAATCACTGTGTGCGCGCAAAAATGCGTCAGTGACCGCTTCGTTTTCCGCACGAAGTACCGTGCAGGTGGCGTATACCAGCAGTCCGCCGGGACGCACATAGGTGGACGCGTTTCCCAGGATCCGGCTCTGTAGAAGCGGAAGCTCCGCCAGCGCGGCGGGGTCTTTATAGCGAATATCCGGCTTTTTGCGAATGATCCCCAGACCGCTGCACGGCACGTCCGCCAGCACCAGATCCGCCTGCTGTGACCATGCGGCGTGGTGTTCCCTGCCGTCCGCCGCCGCAGTGCGGATCCCCGTCAGTCCCAGCCGCTTTGCCCCGGCCTCGATCAAACGGAGCTTGTTGGGGTGAACGTCACAGGCGAGGATCGATGCTCGATCCTGCCGGTCGATCGCCATGGCGAAGGTCTTGCCGCCCGGCGCGGCGCAAACGTCTAAAATCCGCTCCTGGCCGTTCTCTATCGTCGCCAGCGCCGCCAGCCGAGCTGCCGCGTCCTGCACGATAAGGTCACCGCGCGTAAAGGCTTCCAGCCGTTCCACTGCGCCGGTATCACGCAAGAGAAAGCATCCCGGCAGCCACGGGTGCGGCTCGGCGCGCACTNNGCACGCCGCTATTGATCAGTTCCTGCCGCAATTCCTCCGGTGTCAGGCGGAGGGTATTGGTTTGCACGGTGGTGGGGACGGGTTCGTTATCGGCACGGAGATATGCCTCCGCCTCCCGTTCACCCAGCTCATCGATCAGCCGCTCCACAAGCCACTTGGGATGGCTGTACGCAATTGAGAGATACGCCGCCCGGTCGCGGGCGCGGATCGCAGGAAGATCATGCCGCGCATCTGACAGCTTTCGCAGTACCGCGTTTACCATCCCGGCGGCTTTCGGACGCCCGGCGCGGCGGATCTGTTCCACCGCGTCGTTCACAGCGGCGTGAACGGGCACTTTGTCCAGATACAGAATCTGGTACGCGCCGAGGCGCAGCACGTTCCGCACGGCACACTCCAGATGTGCCGGACGCTGGGAGCAGTAACAGCCGATATAATAGTCAAGGAGGATGCGGTTTTGCATCACGCCGTAACACAGGCGGCTTGCTAACGCCGCGTCACGGCTCGAAAGATTCATTTGGGCGGCGATATGCTTTAACGCCGCATCGGACCATGCGCCGGCGCTTTCCACCCGAAGAAGCGCCTCCAGTGCCGCTTCGCGCGCAGGAGAGATCGCGCCGCCGCTCATACGCCCACCTGCATGGGGTGCCCGGCCAGATACGCACCGGACGCCATGCGCTTACCGCCTTCCGGCTGTACCTCGGTTATAAACAGCGTCCGCCCGTCGCCGCAGGCGACCTCTATGCCGCGCTTCGTGGCGCTGATCACCGTGCCTGCCGCGGCATTGGTAACGCCGCCGACGGTACTTGCAAACAGCTTCAAACGGACGCCGCCCAGTTCCGCCGCGGCGCAGGGCCACGGGATCAGTCCGCGGATCTGATCGTGGATCGTTTGGGCGCTGTTTTGCCAATCGACAGGTGAAAGTTCACGGGATAAAAGCGGCGCGTAAGTAATGCCGTCCGCAGGTTGCGCCGTCCGTACCGCAGTCCCTGCGGCGATAGCGTCCACCACCTCGCAGAGAGCCTCCGCGCCGATGGGGGCAAGCCGCGCCATCAGTGCGGCGGCGTCCTCCTCCGGGTCGATCGGCGTACTGCGGCAAAGGAGCATGTCGCCTGCGTCCAGTTCTTTCGCCATATACATGATCGTCACGCCGGTGACGGTATCACCCTGCAAGATCGCCTGATTGACAGGCGAGGCGCCACGGTGGCGCGGCAGAAGCGAAGCGTGTATGTTGATGGCGCCAAAGGGCGGCACGGCAAGGATCTCCTCCGGGAGTATCCTGCCGTAGGCGGCGACGACGATCAGTTCAGGCGCCAGGGCCTGCACGGTGGCAAGCGCCTCGCCGGAACGCATTTTCTCCGGCTGAAATACCGCGATCCCCTGGGATAGCGCGTATTCCTTCACAGGGGAAACGGCCAGTTTATGACCGCGGTTTTTCGGCTTGTCCGGCTGGGTGAAAACGCCGCAGATCTCATGCCCGGACTCCTTGAGCCGACGGAGTGACGATACGGCAAATTCCGGCGTTCCCATAAACAGGATCCTCATGCGTCCTCCTCTTCCATCCGGCGGATATAGTTTTCCAATTCTTCACCCTCCATCAGGTGGTCGGTGCGCTCAACGAACAGGTGCCCGTCCAGATGCTCGATCTCGTGGCAAAAGCACCGGGCGGTCAACCCCTCGTCCTCCGCTTCAAACCACGCGCCGTTGCGATCCTGGGCGCGGACGCGGACAAAATCGGGGCGCGTAACCTCACCGTATTTACCGGGGACGCTCAAACATCCTTCCAGTCCCGTCTGTTCCCCCTCGGTATAAACGATTTCCGGATTGATCAGCTCTATGATCTCGTCCGCTTCGTTCATCACAAGGCATACGCGGCGCAAAACGCCCACCTGCGGCGCGGCAAGACCGACGCCGCCGCTGTCAAGCAGGGTATCCTTCATATCGTCCAGCAGTGTCCAGAGCCGCTGGTTGAATTCTGTCACAGGGCGACATTTTTTTTGCAGACACTCTTCCCCCTGCAGGGCGATCTGTCTCAATGCCATATGCGCTTCACCTTCAATCCATCAAATTGCAGTCTGCGAAAATTGCCATTTTTTTATTCTCTTTGCGCCGGGCAAATTCTTTCATAAACGACGATACGACGCCGCGCAGTACCGTGTCGTTCCTGCCGGAAAGCGTGACGCGATAGCGATAGCGGTCGTTTACCTTTACGACAGGCGCCGGCGCAGGGCCGAATACCGACCAGCCGCGATCGGCGTACTCCGGTGCTTTTGCCGCTGTGCGAAGCGCCTCGGCGATCTGAGCGGATCCGCGCCGCACCGCCTGTTCCTCCGGCCCTGTGACGGTGATGACCGTCTGGTCGCAAAACGGCGGATCGCGCCGCAATTTCCGCAGGCGGATCTCCCCTTGAAAATACCGCTCGTAATCCTGCGCGGCGGCGGCAAGGATCACGTCGTTTTCCGGCGTAAACGTTTGGATCACCGCGCGGCCTTCCTTATCGCCGCGACCGGCGCGACCTACCACCTGCGTCAGTAAGCTGAAGGTGCGTTCCGAGGCGCGGTAGTGATCGACGTAGAGGCTCATATCCGCCGCCAAAACGCCCACCAGCGTTACGTTTTCAAAATCAAGACCTTTTGCCACCATCTGGGTTCCCAGCAGGATCGGCACGCGTTCGCGCTCAAATTCCCGCAGGATCTTCTCGTGCCCCTCGCCTACCGTGTCGGCATCCATCCGCAAAACGGGCACGCCGGGAAACAGCGTGTGGAGTTCATCCTCCACCTTTTGGGTCCCGATGCCAAGACGCTTCATGATGCCGCCGCATTCCGGGCACTGTTCCACAGCAGATTCGGAATGACCGCAGTGGTGACACATTAGCCGCCCGTTGGCGGAATGGTACGTCAAATAAACGCTGCAGCGCGGACACTGTGGCACGTAGCCACAGGAGGGACAGAGCAGTTGACGGCTGTTGCCCCGGCGGTTAAGGAACAGGATACTCTGCTCGCCCCGGGAAAGATTCTGCCGGATCTCCTCTGCCAGTACGCGGCTAATCAGACCCGTGCCGCCCCGGCGCAGTTCCTGCCGCATATCCGCCACGATAACGCGCGGCAGACTGCGGTCGTTATATCGCTGATCCAGCGTTGCAAGCGCGTAGTCACCGCACCGGGCGTAGTAAAACGTTTCCACCGTAGGCGTCGCCGAGCCGAGTACCAACCGTGCCCCTTCCTTTGCACAGCGATACTTGGCAATATCGCGTGCATGATAACACGGCGCACTCTCCGACTCGTAGGAGCCTTCCTGCTCCTCATCCAGAACGATCAGCGCGACGTTTTCCAGCGGCGCGAACACGGCGGAACGGGTACCCAGCACGATCCGCGCCTCACCCCGGCGGATCCGCTTATACTGATCGTATCGCTCGGAAAGGCGCAACGCGCTGTGCAAAAGCGCCACCTCGCTGCCGAAATAGGCGGTGAAACGCGCCATCATCTGGGGTGTCAGCACGATTTCAGGGACTAAGATCATTACGGTCTTTCCTGCCGCCAACAGCTCCTGCGCCAGGCGGATATAGATCAGGGTCTTGCCGCTGCCGGTGACGCCGTGGAGCAGCGTTACCCCCGCCTTGCCGGACAGAGACTGCTCCAATAACTGGCGAAACACCTGATCCTGCCGGGGATTCAGTGTAATGGGAACTCCCTTTACAGCGTCTTTCTCACAATGGATACGGTAGATCTCCTGCTCGCGGATCTGCAGAATACCGTCCTGTGCAAGACGGCGGATCCCACCGCGGGAAACACCGGTGAAATAGCAGAGGTCGTGGTCGGACAGTTCCCCCAGCTCGATCAGCGTGCGAAGAGCGTCCGCCTGACGGGGTGCGCGTTTGAGTGATTCCGCCTTTGCCGCGGCATCCTCCGGCGATACCGCCAGCGACACCATGGTAACGGTACGGTCGCGCACCTTGCGGTCGCCTACCGTGGTGGAGAAGGCAACACCCTTTCGCGCCAGAGAATGCAGGATAGACGATTTATCGTCCCCGTCCCACGGAAGATCGTCCGCCTGCGCCGGTTTTTGGCGCAGCAGCGCCAGCATGGTTTCCTCCCGCGCCGTCAGTTCCGCCTCCGGCGCAGGTTCTACGGCGTGCCAGATCTCGCGGTAGTGATACCATACCGCGGCCGGCAGGATCGTGTGAAGCGCGTCGTACACCGTGCAGTAATAGCGATGGTGCATCCAAAGCGCCAGATGAATATCCTGTTCGCGGATCACCGGCTCACTGTCAAGGATCTCCCGGACGGGTTTACACGGCTTGTCCGGCGCGCCGCCGGATACGGACAGGACCATGCCCTCACAGACGCGGTTACCCCGTCCGAACGGCACCAGCACGCGCTGACCCGGCAAAACGGGTTCCGCGCACAGATAGTCGTAGGGCTTGTCAATGGAATACGTGGCGGCGGAAACCGCCACCTTGACGATCTGCATCACTGACACCCCCTTGCCGATCCGCCTGGCGCTTGATTATTCCTCTATCTTAGTATCGATGGTACCGGCGTTGAATTTTCCCTCTGCCAGTTCGTTGATCGCCATGGTCACAGGCTTTTCCGCCAACTTCTCTCCCGACTGCTCCGCCTCGTCGGCGATCTGCCGGGCGCGGCGAGCCACGACGTTGACCATCATGTAGCGGTTGGGTACGTATTCCGTAAGCTTGTTCATTGCAGGATAGAGCATCATAGTTTTATACCTTCCTAACTGCCTTGCGGCATAAATTTACGTAGTTTAAAGCATTATACTTCGGTGAAAAGCGCTATGCGATCCGCCGGGCGGCAGTGTTCCGCCTGCATAATGGCGCGCAGCTGCTCCACAGCGCTGTCCACTGTGTCGTTCAAAACGATATAGTCGTACGATTTGGCGGCATCCAGCTCCACATGGGCGCGCATCAAACGCTTTTCGATCTTCTCCGGCGTATCGGTGCCGCGTGAACGCAAGCGGTGCTCCAGCTCCTCCCAACTGGGGGGAATGATGAAAATGCGGATGGCGTCGGGACGCTTTGCGTATACCTGGTTGGCGCCTTGCACTTCGATCTCAAGGATCGCGTCTTTCCCGGAGGCAATCGCCTCCTCAACCGGGGCGCGGGGCGTGCCGTAAAAATTCCCCACGTATTCGGCGCATTCCAGAAATGCGTCCTGCCGCATCATGGCGCGGAAGTGATCCGCCGTTACAAAATGGTAGTCCACACCGTCCACGTCACCGGGGCGCGGTTCACGCGTAGTGGCGGATACCGAGTAAAAGAGGTCGTCCCGCCCGGCAAACAACCGGGAAAGCACCGTGCTTTTTCCGGCGCCAGACGGGCCTGCTACAATAAAGATCTTTCCGGGGCGTTTCATGCTTCTTCCTCCCAATCTTCCGTTGAAAGTCCCAATCGCGGCGCAAGTCGCGCCGTGGAGAGCGCGGAGAGGATCACGTGATCGCTGTCCATCACCATCACGGCGGCAGTTTTGCGCCCGTAGGTGGCGTCGATCAGCATACCGCGATCACGCGCCTCCTGGATCAGCCGCTTGATCGGTGCGCTGTCGGGGCTGACGATCGCCAACACGCGTTGCCGGGAAACCAGATTCCCGAAACCGATATTGATTAGCTCCATGATTTCCTCCGATCATTCAACGTTCTGCACCTGTTCGCGGATCTTTTCCACTTCCGCCTTCATGCCGATCACCTCTTGGGAGATCGCCAGATCGTTGCATTTAGAGCCGATGGTATTGCACTCGCGGTTGACTTCCTGAATGAGAAAATCCAATTTGCGTCCCACAGGTTCGTTACTTTCCAGCATGAGGCGCAGCTGTGACATATGGCTGTGCAGACGGACCGTTTCCTCATCCACGGCGATCTTATCGGCGAAGATCGCCGCCTCGGTCAGAATACGGCCCTCGTCAATGGTGGTGGACTGCAGGACTTCACGCATCTTATTCTCCAGACGCTCCCGGTATGCCTGCACCGTCTGGGGTGAACGCGCCTCAACGCGGCCCACCGCCTCTTCGATGGTAATAAGACGGCCCAATACGTCCTGCGCCATCTTCTCGCCTTCCACGGCGCGCATCATGTTATAAGCCAGCGCCGCTTCTTCCGTGACGGCGGCAATATCCGAGGCGACGCTTTCCAGATCCTCCTCGGCGCGCGTAACGGTCAACACGTCCGGGAATTTGGCGAGCGTTACAGCCGTTACGCCGCTGTCAAGTTCCAGCGTGCTGCTTAAATGGCACAACGCCTCATAGTATCCGCGCGCCAGCGGCTCGTTGACGCAAACCACCGACGCCTCGGCGCCCGTAGAATCCACGCTGATCAGCACGTCCACCTTGCCGCGCGATACCAGTTTTTGCACCACGCTCTTCACCGCATCCTCCGCAAATACGTAGGCACGGGGCATTTTCACCGTGCAATCGAGATAGCGATTGTTGACGCTGCGGATCTCTACGGTAATGTCGCGCCCGTTCCGCGTCTGACGGGAACGGCCGTATCCTGTCATACTCTTGATCAAATTACGATGCCTCCTTCGTGATTAGCAGCAGAAAAAGTATCCTCCGCCGCCGAACAGACAATTGATGCAAAGCAGTGTGCCGCAGATCCGGCTCAAGGGATCGGAACCGCACCCGTCGGTGGTCATGGCTCGGAACCCCTGTGGATGATACGCTTCGCCCTGCCGACCCTCCAGAATGTCCAGCGCCCGGGCGTACTCCTCGTTGTCAGGCTCCATCTGGACAGCCGTTTGGTAATAGCGCCGCGCCTCATCCAGCCAGCCGCGCCGGACGCACACCGAACCTTTGAGGAAGTTCCACTCGGCGCCCCGGTCGCTGTGGGCGTTCAACAGCTCCTCGGCTAAATTCAAATCGCCCTGGTTGATCGCCAGACGCACGCGATACAGCGGCCCGCCGCCGTAGGATCCGTAAGAGCCATAGGTCGCGCCGCCTCCGGCATAGGGGCGGTGACTGCCGCCGCCCCGGCGCTGGCTCTGGATCTCCTCATACGCCTCGTTGATTTCCTTCATGCGCTCCTGAGCCAGATCAGCCAGCGGATTGTCGTGATAATGATCCGGGTGATATTTCCGTGCCAGATCGCGATAGGCTTTTTTGATGACCTCATCGCTGTCAGACGGTGAAACACCTAATACTTTGTATGGATCAGCCATTTGCGGATCCTGCCTTTCCGTCTCGTCTCATCCGTTTTCCCCTCACTCGTCGGCGGAACGTGCCGTCCAGCACGGCGGCGCCCACCAGATACAAACCTTCATATACTACGTTCTCCACCACCGGGCGGTATGCATCCGGCTTGTCCAGCTCGAATGCCGCCGCGATCTGCCGCACCGACGCGTCCAAAGTGCGCCCCAGCGCACGGCGATCCTCCGGGGACAGTGTGCCGTCGGACGGCGCAAAGCGACAAGCAAGCGGATTGTAGTTGCCCCGGCGCATATCTTTCTTCAGATCGTCCGCCGCGTCCACCAGATAGATCCAGCGTCCTAAATGGTACAGTTCCTGCTGAAGGATCCTGCGGCGCGTCGGGTCGCACTCCTGATCCGCGGCGGCTTCCATCAGCCGGGCAAAACAGTCCGCCGGTCGATCCAGCGAATCGCAGTTTGCCTGCTCCAGCGCGGAAAGCGCGCGGATCTGCCGCGCTACCTCCGCGTCAAAATCGGGTTGCAGAGCCGCCGCCTTTCGATAGGCGCCCCGGAAAGCGCGGCGCAATACGCGCCAGGCCGGAGCGAAACGGCGATCGGCGATCTCGTCTTGTATCTTCCACCAGAGCAGGATCACACTCATATCCGCCGCCGTATCGAACGCATCGCCGCAGCAGGCACAGTTGCGACCCTTGACGGGATGGATCAAACAGCGCCGCGTCACCGTCTCACACGGCGGGCGGAGCAAAATGGCGAGAAACGCCATGTCGTAGTTCAAATGAAGCCGCGCAAGCCATCCGTATCGCCGCTTCAGCGTGTGACACAGACCGCAGTATGCCGTTTGAAAAAGCGCCTGCTCCTCTTGCGGCAGATCACTCTGCGCCGGAAGTACGTAGCCAAACATCAAAGCACCTTTCGTACCGTGTATTCCAAACTGCCGCGCCGAACGGCACGCCGGTCATACAGTATGGCCGGAAGAAAGCACAGCGCCGCAGCGACTGCTGCAAGAACGTACCGCACGGATTCAGCCAGTCCGCCGGAGAGGAAATACCCCAGCAGAAACCCCAGAAGCGGCAGAAGATATACCAGCGCCGCAATCCCCAACACCTGACCGGTACGGCTCTCGACCATCACTTTTTGCCCGGGACGGACCCCCAAGGGATCGCGGGCTTTTACCGAAACGGCGCCGCTTACCGTACCGCAACCGGCACAGCGGTCACAATCGTGGGCGCAGGCGGATTTCCGCGTCACCGCCACGGTAACGAATCCGTCCGGAAGAACCTTTTTCACCGTTGCGATCTGTGTCATACGCGTCCCCTTCCCGTCCGATCACTGTCCGTCCGGCCCGTTCGTAGGTTCCGACGCAGGAGAAAGCGTGACCATGATCTGGTAGCTGCCCTTGGCGGATACGTTGCTGTAACCCTTGACGGATACCTTTACCGGCACGGTATAGCTACCGGCGCCGCTCAACTGCCGCAGGTCGGCGGTAACGGTCACGTTCTCCGTATCCAGCGCCGCGATCTCACTGCTTAAGCCGCGAAGCGTAACGCGGATGGAGTCGGTCAGCGCAACGGCGGCATAGCCGTCGGGAATGTTCTCAAAGAGGAATTCCGAAACGGTCAACGACCGCTCCTCCACGCCGCTGACCACGATGGTCACCGTTGCCTGGGTCACCTCGTCGGCAAGTGAGGTGTTGTCTGGCACGGAAATGGTATAATTCAGCGTCTGTGATGCGTCCAGATCCTGCAAATAGATCGTGTCCAGCACGATAGAATCGATCTTCTCCAGATCCTCCCGCTCCCCGACCAGCGTCACACTGGCAGGAAGGATGGTATATTCCATGGTAGCGGCGGTGGAACCGGGCGCCTCCTCAAAGAGAAGCCGAAGCGGCACCACCGACGTGGTTTTGATCGGCAGCGTGACCTGGATCATACTCACATCGGCACGGATATTATCGTTGGATACCACAATATCGTTGTAGTCGTAGAGCTGATAGGCAACGCCCTGGATGATGGTCTTGTTGGCGCCGGATACGTCCAGCTCCACCTTGGCGTAACTGACGTTCAAAAGATCGTCGCGCTGGCCGCGCAGTACCAGATTGACCGGGTCGAGCTCAACCGCCTCCGTGAGATAGCCTCCGGCAACGGAACCCTGCAGATCGCAATACACCGGGATCTCCTTGGTGTACAGCTCACCTACCGTGACCGTGACCGTATAGGCGCTGCGCCAGTCCAGCTTCAGATCGCTCCGGGAAACGTTATCGGGAAATACCACGTCATAGTTGAGCGCCTGCACGCCGGTTTCCGTAATACTGGAAGTGTCCGCCACGATGCGAACGGAGCCGCTGCCCAGCTTCCAAAGCTCCCGGCGCGGTCCCTCGATCCGCAGGTCGATAGTGGCGTCATAGCCGCTGATCAGCATCAATCCGCGGTCCGCCAGCACACCGTTCTCACCGGAGAACTCCACCGGGACGTCACGCAGGGTGGTTTTCACCGTGGTACCCTGTCCCACGTCCACGTAGATCCAGACAGCCACCGCCACCAGGATGGAAATGATGATGCGAAGCGTCAGCTTACCGTTACTCTTCTTTTCCATGGCGGCCTCCTTTCCATAGGGCGCGCAAGGCGGACAGCCACGTGCCGCCGCGCTTGTCCGGCTCCTCTTCGGCAATGGGCATCAGTTCGTTGCGAAGCAGCTTTGCCAGCGTTTCCGGCATCAGATGCCGCTTGAGCATTCCGCCCAGTGCCACCGAGATAGAGCCGTTTTCCTCCGACACGATCACCACCACCGCGTCGGAATTCTCACTCATGCCGATACCGGCGCGATGCCGCATACCCAGATCGCGGCTCAAATTGGCGTTTTTCGACAGCGGCAACATACAGCCTGCGCCCAAAATGCGGCCGTTGCGAAGGATCACCGCGCCGTCGTGCATCGGCGCTTTGACGAAGAAGATATTTTCCAAAAGCTCACTGGATACGGCGGCGTCCAGCGTCGTGCCGGTACGCACCACGTCGTCCAGCAGGAGCTTTCGCTCAAATACGATCAGCATGCCGGTGCGGCTGCGCGACATCTCCGTACACGCCAGCACGGTCTGGTCAATGGCGCGCTGGAGCTCTGTAGTCGCCTCCTCCTGCACGAACAGGTGCAAAAGGCGTATGTTGCGGCTGCCGAGGTTTTCCAGCAGCTGCCGGATCTCCGGCTGGAACACGATGATCAGCGCCAAAACGCCCCACTCCACGATGTGCCGCAGCACGTAATTGATCGCGTTGAGCTGAAGCGCCTGACTGATCCAAAGTGCCAGCAAAAATACCGCGACACCCTTGAGGATATTCTCCGCGCGTTTACTCTTGACAAGACGCAACAGTTTATACACCAGATATGCGATGATCGCAATATCCAGCAGATCCATCGGGCGGATCAAGAGTAAGTACCTCCCGATATCTCCCAATATAGACAGCACCTTATCCATTGGTAAAACCTCTCCATCTGTGCATACTGATAGATGTTATCTATTATATAAAAAATATCAGGAGAATGCAACAGCAAAGTGTACCTAATCTGTTACATTTTCATGAAGGATCTGCCATAGTATCCCACAGAGACGGTCGGCGTTCGGCACCGTCGAAAAGGCGCTGACGCTGATGCGCACCGTGCCGTCCGGCAGTGTGCCGGCGGTTTGGTGTGCCAAAGGCGCACAGTGAAGTCCGGCGCGCACCGCCACACCGTGCCGCGCCAGTGCCGAGGCCACCCGTTCACTGTCCATGCCCTCCACCGTAAAGGACAGAACGCCGCCTTGTCGACGGAGATCGTCCGCTGCAAAAAGGCGGATACGCTCCTGAAGCGCAAGGCGTTTGACCATCCGCCGTATTACGGCGCGCTCATGCTCCGCAATACGGCGTATCCCGGTTTTCCGCACGAAGCGGATCCCCTCCAGAAGGCCGGCGATCCCCGGCATATTGTGGGTACCCGCCTCCAGACGGTCGGGCAGAGATTCCGGCATTCCCCGTTCCAGCGAAGCACTCCCCGTCCCGCCGAACAGGAGCGGTTTTCCGGGGATCCCGCACAGGAGCAGTCCCGTTCCCTGGGGACCGTATAATCCTTTATGACCCGGCATGGCGACGAACGCCGCCCCCAGGCCGTTCAGTTCGATCGGCAGAAAACCCGCGGATTGCGAAGCATCCACCACCAGGGGAACGCCGTACCGCCGGCAGAGCGCGGCGATCTCGTCCACCGGCTGTATCGCGCCGAACACGTTGGAAACGTGGTTGACGATCACGGCGTCGGCGCCTTGCGTGAGCGCCTGCTCAAACGCCGCCACCGTCTCCTGCGGCGCGAACAGCGGTGCCGATGCAATCGTGATCTGCACACCGGGGATCGCATACAGCGGACGCATGACTGCGTTGTGTTCATAACCCGACACGACCACCCGGCTGCCGGGATGCACCAGCGTGTTAATGGCGATATTCAAGGCGTGGGTGGCGTTGGCGGTAAAAATCACCTGCTCCGGCGCGGCACCGAATAATGCGCCTGCCTCCGTGCGGCAGGTAAATGCCGTTTCCTCCGCAAGGCGCGCCGCGCTGTGACCGCCTCGACCGGGTGAAGTCATTTCTCTGCAGGCCTGCAGCATTGCTCTGCCAACGGCTTCCGGCTTTTCCAGCGTAGTCGCCGCCGCGTCAAAATACAGCACCTACGACTCACCCTTTCGCCATACCACGTCCAGCGGATGCAGCTCGGCACGGGCGAGGCACTGCTGTGCCTGCTCCCATCGATCGGCGCGGATACGCACCGCATAGCCGCATCCGCGCTGTGTCAGACTCGACCCGGCTCGAAACGCGGTAGAGCGTATGCCGCACTGTGCCAAAAGGCGCACCATGCGCTGGGCATGGGTGAGAGATTTAGCGATTAAAATACAATAGTCCATCCTGCACCTCCTCACAGCGCATTTTATGCGCTCGGCACGGCGGCGGTGCAAAAAGAAGACGGCCCGGACACAATCCGAGCCGTTTAAATTCAACGGTTTTACCGCTTTTCAATCATTGCAACGGCGTGTGCGGCGATACCGCTGCCGTCACCTGTGAAGCCGAGCCGCTCCTCCGTTGTGGCTTTCACGCTGACGCGCTCCACATCCGTTTCCAGCGCCAGGGCGATGTTGCGGCGCATTCGGTCGCGATACGGCGCCAGCTTGGGAGATTGCGCCACCACCGTAGCGTCCACGTTGACCACCGCGTAACCGTTTTCTGTCAGTACCGTTCCCACACGGCGCAAAAGCTCCATGCTCGACGCACCCAGATACATCGGGTCGCTGTCGGGAAACAGCATACCGATATCGCCCAGCGCCGCCGCGCCTAACAGGGCGTCCATCACCGCGTGAAGCAGCACGTCCGCGTCGGAATGTCCGTCCAGCCCCGTCTCCCACGGGATCTCAACGCCGCCCAGGATCAATTTGCGCCCCTGTGTCAAACGGTGCACGTCATATCCGTGCCCGATTCGTAAAGAGGTCATGCCTCACCCCTCCTTCTGAGGATCGCTTCCGCCACCAATACGTCCAGCGGCGTGGTCAGTTTGATGTTTTCCGGGTCTCCCTCTGTCAAGTAGATCTCCTTGCCAAGCCGCTCCACTGCGGCACAATCGTCGGTCACCGCAACGCCGTTTTCCAGCACGGACTGCAATGCCGCCTTCAAGATCTGGGCTTGAAACACTTGCGGCGTCTGTACGCAAAAAAGCGTGGAACGATCCGGCGTGCCTGTCACGCGATGCTGTTCGTCCGCCGTTTTCACCGTGTCGCTGATCGGCACCGCCGGCGCCGACGCATAGGTCTGCGCGCCCAAACGCACCAAATCGTCGAACTCCTCCGGCCGTATGAGCGGGCGGGCGCCGTCATGCACCGCCATAAGCTCTGCGCGCGGATCTGCCTCCAGCGCCGCCGCCAGCACCGATTCCGTCCGACTCTCTCCGCCGCGGATCACCTTGACGGGCTTCAATACGCACGCGCGTTTACATAGATCCGCCACCGGCAGCAGCAGGTCCTCCCGCGTGGCAACGATGATCTCGTTCACCAGCTCGGTGCGGTCGATAGCACAGAGCGTGCGAAGCAGTACTGGCTTACCTGCCAGCTCCATCAAAAGCTTATCCTCCCCCATACGGGAAGAATGCCCTGCCGCCGCCACGATAGCGGTACAGAACGGATGGCGTGTTCGACGGGATTTCCAAAAGCTCATGGCGGAACAACTCCTTGTCTCAACCTATACCCGTATTATAGCGGTTTTTTGTGTCGCCTGCAATAAAAAAATGACGCGCCCAAACGGCGCGTCATTTTTTTCATTTTATTCTTCCGCAGGTTCCTCGGCGCTTTCTGCCGCCTCTTCCACGGGTTCGTCTTCCGCTTCTGCGGGTTCATCTTCCGCTTCCTCCACCGGAGCCAACAGCGCCCGGATGGAGAGGGAGATCTTTTTCTTCTCTTCGTCGACCGCGGTGATCTTGGCGTCCACGATCTGGCCTTCGGAGAGAACGTCGTCAGGCTTTTCGATCCGGCGATCCGCGATCTGGGAAATATGGATCAAGCCGTCCACACCGGGAACGACCTCGGCAAAGGCACCGAAGCCCATGAGCTTAACGATGCGAACGGAGGCGACGTCGCCCACATGATACGTTTCCATGAACTTCTCCCACGGATCGGCGCTGCGATCCTTCACACCCAGAGAGATCTTGTGCTTTTCGGGATCAAAGGAGATCACGTATACTTCCAACGTATCGCCTACCGCGCAGATCTCGGCAGGGTTCTTGATACGGCTCCAGCTCAGCTCGGAGATATGTACCATACCGTCCACACCGCCGATGTCGACAAACACGCCGTAAGAAGTCATGGACTTAACGGTGCCCGTATAACGCTTGCCGACTTCAATGTTGTTCCAGATCTCAGCCTGCGCCGCCTGACGAGCTTCATAACTGACCTCGCGGATAGAGCCGACCACACGGCGACGGGCACGGTTGACCTCTGTGATGCGCAGAGACACCGTCTGCCCGACCAGCTCGCTCAGATCCGCGCCACGGGGACGACCGCTCTGGGAAGCCGGCACGAAAACGCGAACACCTTTCACGTTCACCACGATGCCGCCCTTATTCTCCTCGGTGACTTTTCCTTCCAGCGTGACCTTGTTCTCGCGCGCCTGCTCGATATCGTCCCACACCTTCACAGCGTCCAGACGCTTCTTGGAAAGCATGGCGTAACCTTCCACGTCATTGACGCGGATGATGTACGTCTCGATCTCGTCGCCCACCTTCACCACGTCCTCAGGCTTAGCGCCGGGGTCGGACGACAGCTCTTCCAGAGCAATGTAACCTGCCTGCTTGCAGCCCAGATCGACCTGCACTTCCGTGGGGCCGATGGCGGTAACAATACCGGTGACCTTCTCTCCTGTATTTAAAGTTTTGAAGGTTTTATCGAGCATTACCTCGAAGCTCTCCTCCATAGATTCTGTGTTTTTGATTTCTTCGCTCATCGTTGTATATACCTCCTTAATGATGCTCGCCGGAGTGGACGCGCCGGCCGTAAGACCCGCCACAGAACATCCAGTAAGAAAGTCCGGTGAGAGTTCCGCCGCGCTTTCGATCTGAAAGACTTTGGAGCATCTCTCGCTGCATATCTCCGTCAAATGTTTGGTGTTGGCACTTTTACGATCTCCGACCACGACCATCACGTCAACCTGATCCGCCAGATCGGCGGCTTCCGCTTGACGCCTATGCGTAGCATTGCATATTGTATCAAATAATTTTGCGTTTGTACACTCTTTTTTTA
>DBWU01000071.1:21234-32463 GCA_002309395.1 Oscillospiraceae bacterium UBA1230 | reverse complement strand
CGGGCTGATAGTACTTGTAGGACAGGTTGTTCTTGGAGGCGTACTCCTTCACGCCGTCATAGGTGCCCTGGTTGAAGGACTTGTCCTTCAGCGCGCCCACGTCGGTCACGAAAGCGACCTCATACTTGCCGTCCTCGGAGGTCATCTCATCGGGGATCTCCGTGGTCTCGGTCTGCTCGGGGGTCTTATCATCGTCTTTATCACCGGCGTCGGGAGTGGCTTTTTCGCCGCAAGCGACCAGTGCAAACACCATGACAAGAGCCAGAATCAGTGCAAGAAACTTTTTCATGTCGATCTTACCTTCCTGTTTTTTATTATTTTCACGCCTGACAGAGGCGGGAAAACCGCTGTGAAAATCTAAAAGTGATTATAGCATCCTGCGCGCAAAAAAGCAAGGAATTTTCAGTTTTTCCGCGGAAAAACGCAAAACAAATTTCCTTGTCTGCCCACAGCGCACAAACGCTCTCCGCCGGCTTATTCGCGTGACGCCATCTTGACGGCGGTCTCCAGCGCGATCTTCATCATATTGGTGAACGTATTCTGCCGATCCTCCGGCGACAGCTCCGTGCCGTTGACCAGATTATCGGAAATGGAGCAGATCGCCAGCGCCCGTTTGCCGGTGTACGCTGCGGTACAGTAGAGCGCCGCCGCTTCCATTTCCACCGCCATCACGCCCATCTTCTGCATCCGCATATTCCTGCTGGCGGCATCGTAGAACGTATCGCTGGAATAGAGGTTGCCTACCGGCATCTTCACGCCCAGTTCTTTGGCGGATTCCACCGCCGCCATCAGCAGATCAAAGTCGCAGATCGGCGCGTAATGGGCGCCCAGCTCGTACTGATCGGCAAAGTTGGAGTTGGTACACGCACCCATGCCTGCCATCACGCTGCCCAGCTCCATATCCGCCCGCATGGCGCCGGCGGAACCGATACGGATGATGTTCTCCACGTCGTATCCGGTGAACAGCTCGTAGGAATAGATCCCGATGGACGGCATGCCCATGCCGCTTGCCATCACGCTGACCGGCACACCCCGATAGGTGCCGGTATAACCCTGCACGCCCCGCACGTTGTTCACCAGTACGGGATCGGTGAGGAAGTGTTCCGCGATGAATTTGGAGCGCAGCGGATCACCGGGCATCAAAACGGTTTTGGCGAATGCGCCCTGCGGCGCGTTATTATGAGGCGTCATGGTAAGTTCTCCTTTCACGCTTCCATCGCTTTGACCGCCTTGACGATGCGGCTGGTACCCAGCCGGTCGGCGCCCAGAGCCAGGAAATCTTCCGCGTCCTTCAAATCGGCGATACCGCCTGCCGCCTTGATCTTCAGATGCGGCGCTACGTTCGCCTTGAAAAGCGCCACGTCCTCCCGTGTGGCACCGCCGCCGGCAAAGCCGGTGCTGGTCTTGATATAATCGGCGCCGGAATCGCTGACGGCGCGGCACATGGCGACCTTCTCCGCGTCGGTCAGCAGGCACGTTTCGATAATGACCTTCAAAAGCTTGCCGCCGCAGGCTTCCTTGACGGCGTGGATCTCGTCGCGGACCTGGTCGTACAGCCCGTCCTTCACCCAGCCTACGTTGATGACCATGTCGATCTCGCCGGCGCCGTTTTGCACCGCCTCACGCGCCTCAAAGCACTTGGCGGCGGTGGTGCTGTACCCGTTGGGGAATCCCACCACCGTGCAGATGGTGAGCTTGCCCTGCACGTATTCCACCGCCTGCTTAACGTAGGACGCGGGGATGCAAACGCTGGCACAGCCGTAACGGATCCCGTCGTCACAAATGGCGCGGATCTCCGCCCAGGTCGCCGTCTGGCTCAAAAGTGTATGATCCACCTTGGATAGAATCGCTTGCAGTTCCGGTTTCATAAAAAGCTCCTTTCGGGACGTTTTGTTGCATCCGGCGGCATAAAACCGCTGTTCACCCTGATTATAGCACAGTGAAATACCCTTTGTCCACCGTGGAAAAAAGGAGGACGCGAAAACACCCTCCTTTTTCAAACGTGCGTTGATTTACTTCCTGCCGAACAGACCGCCGATCGCGTCGCCGATCTTTGCCGCCTTTTCGTTCAGCTCCAGCTTGGCGGCGGCGTCGTCGATGGCGGCGCCGGCTTTGCCTGCCAGATCGCTCAATTTTTCGGCAATACCAGCGCTCTCCAGTTTGGTTTTGACGCCCTCCGCCAGCGCCTTGATCTGCTCGTCCGGCAGATCGACGCCCAGCAGATCCTCCAGCGTCTTGACCGGCTCGGCGGCAAACTTCTTCGCCAGCTGATCGTCGTTTTTGATCTTATATACGATCTCATCGATCTTTGCCTTGATATCCACGTGTAAACCTCCTTGTGTCAGAAACCCTTGGGGTTGGCGCCGTACATGTTATCGCCGGGTTGACTGTCCTGGCACAGCCAGACCAGCAGCAAGATCCAGCCCACCAGCGGAATAAAAACACAGAAGAAGAACGCGCCGGATTTGCCCACGTCATGGAGGCGGCGCCAAACAGCCGCCAGACTGGGCACCAACAGGACGAGAGTTACCACTCCGTTGATCCAGGAAAGCAATCCGCCCAGAATGGATTTCTCGCCGCCCATGATGCTGATCAACGCGCCGAAGACCGCCCCGACCAGGCAGGTAAAAAGCACCCAGTACCAATACTCACTGCGCCGGGCACGGCCGGTAAAATCGGTGTACTTACTCAGTACAGTGGTAACAGCTTCCGTAAATTGCATAGTGGTTCACTCCTTTTTATAATATGCGGCTGACACCGAAAGGCGGCTTACTTGAAATACCGCTCCAAAAGCCCCTTGAATGCCTTGCCGTGCCTTGCCTCATCGCGTGCCATCTCGTGGATGGTGTCATGCAGCGCGTCCAGATTGTACTTCTTGCACAGCTTGGCAAGATCCGTCTTGCCCTGGGTGGCGCCGTTCTCCGCGTCCACGCGCATCTGCAGATTCTTCCTGGTGGAATCGGTGACCACTTCGCCCAGGAGTTCGGCGAATTTGGCGGCGTGTTCCGCCTCTTCCAGACCCGCCTTTTCCCAATACATGCCGATCTCCGGATATCCTTCCCGGTGTGCCACACGCGCCATCGCCAGATACATACCCACCTCGGAGCATTCGCCCTCAAAGTTGGAACGCAGGCCGGCAATGATCTCCTCCTGCACCTCGGCAGGCACGTCGGCGCCGAAGACCTTGCCCACGCCGACCACGTGCTCGGAAGCCCAGCTCATCTCGCCCGCCTGCTCCACGAACTTGGAGCCGGGCACCTTGCACACCGGGCACTGTGCCGGAGGCGTGTCGCCTTCATGTACGTAACCGCAAACAGAGCATACCCATTTTTTCATTGTTTTGTCCTCCAAACGTTTTATTGGCGGAGCGACGCCCCGCAAGTTTTTACATAACAGATTATACCATAATCTTCCGCCGTTTGAAAAGCGAAATCTTTTCCGGCGCGGCAAAATTCACAAATCTGTAAAGAAACAGCCGCCCGAAAAGCGGACGGCTGTTTTGTGCGGTTTTATTCTTCTTCCGCCAGCGCCTTGGCTTCGGCGATCGCCTTTTCCTGCGCCGCCGCGGGGCAATCCTCGTAACGGACGAAGTTGAAGGTGAACGTGCCGCGGGACTGGGTCATGGAGCGCAGGTCGATGGCATAGGAGGTCATCTCCGCCATGGGGACTTCCGCCTCCAGCACCTGCTCGCCGTCGCCGGTGGGGTTCATGCCCATCACGCGGCCGCGGCGTTTAGGCAAATCGCCCATCACGTCGCCCAGATAGCTGTCGGGAATGGTGACCTTCAGCTCGCCGATGGGCTCCATCAGCACCGGCTTTGCCTCCGGCAGAGCCGCCTTGAACGCCAGGTTCGCCGCCAGCTTGAACGCGATTTCGGAGGAGTCCACCGGATGGTAGGAACCGTCCACCAGCGTCGCCTTCAGGAACACCACGGGGTAGCCTGCCAGCACACCGTGCAGGCAGCTTTCCCGCAGACCCTTTTCCACGGCGGGGAAGTAGTTCTTCGGCACGGAGCCGCCGAACACGTTCTCTTCAAAGATCATCTCTTCCTGCTCGGTCTGGGGCTCGAAGATGATATGCACGTCGCCGTACTGACCGGAACCGCCGGTCTGCTTCTTATAACGGCCCTGCTTACGCACGGTGGAACGGATCTTCTCACGGTACGGCACACGGGGCGTATCCAGCTCCGCGTCCACACCGAAACGGGATTTCAGCTTGGCGCACAGCACGTCGATCTGGATGTCGCCGGTACCGGCGATGACCACCTGATGGGTCTCGGCGTTGTTGGTGACGGTAAAGGTGGGATCTTCCTCGTTGAGCTTGTTAAGTCCGGTGCCCAGCTTCTCCACTTCCTGCTTGGTCTTGGGAGAGATGGCGCGCTCATAGCAGGGCTGGGGATAGTTCATGCCGGCGAGCTTGACGATGCTCTTGCCGTCGCACAGCGTGTCGCCGGTCTTCACCTTGTCCATCTTGCCGATGGCGCCGATGTCGCCGCAGCACAGCTCCTTGATCTCCTCGCTCTTCTTGCCCTTCATGGTGTACAGACGACCCAGCTTCTCCGTGTTGCCGGTGGTGGTGTTATAAAGCGCCATGTCGCCGGTGACCTTGCCGCGCACCACTTTGATCATGGAGTACTTGCCGTACTGGTCGGAAATGGTCTTGAACACGATGGCGGCGGTGGGACCGTTGGGGTCGATGGCAACTTCCACGGCGTTGCCGTCGTCGTCCTCGGCTTCCTCGGCGCCCATGTCGGTAGCGGCCGGCACCAGATCCAGCACGGTCTGCATCAGCATTTCCACGCCGAGACCTGTCACGGCACTGCCGCACAGCACGGGGCAGATACTGCCGTCCCGCACGCCGATCTTAAGACCCCGGGCGATCTCCTCGGCGGAGAGCTCCATGGTCTCGAAATACTTCTCCATCAGTTCCTCGTCTGCGCCGGCGGCGTTCTCCATCAGCTCGGCGCGCAGGCCCTCCACCTCGTCCGCCACGGAGGCGGGAACGGGGCACTCGGACACCTTGCCGCCCTTGACCTCATACGCCTTGTTGTGCAGAAGATCCACAATGGCGGTGACCGCCTTGTTGCCGTCCACCACAGGCGCCACGATGGGGGTGATGGCGGTGCCGAACTTGCCCTTGATGGCTTCCAGGCAGGACACGTAGTCGGAGTTGGCTTCCTCGGTGCGGTTGATGAAGATCATGCGGGGCTTCTTGCCCAGCATCTTCCAGCTCCGCTCGATACCCACGCTCAAACCGTCCTTGGCGGCGCCCACCAGCACCGCGCACTCGGCGGCACGGATGGCGGACAGCGCCTCGCCGGAGAAGTCGAAGTTACCGGGCGCGTCCATCACGTTGATCTTCACGCCCTTATAGTTCACCGGAGCGAACGCCAGTGAAATGGAGATCTGGCGTTTGATCTCTTCCGCGTCATAGTCACAGGTGGTGTTGCCGTCGGCGGTTTTGCCCAGGCGATCCGTCCCCTTGGTCATAAAGAGCATCTGCTCGGCAAGGGAAGTCTTGCCGGAGCCGCCGTGACCCAGCAGGGCGATATTGCGAATGTCATTGGCAGTCATAGTGGTTCGTTTCTCCCTTCATGTTATAAGCGCCGCAACCGGCGCCGATGATCCAACAGAATAGATTATATACTATTTTTTCCTGCCTGACAACTATATTTTTCCGGCGAAACGGCAGAATTTCACGCGAAATTTTTGCGCAAGGTGCAAAAACGCGCTTGGTCTCCAGCGCAAAAAATAGTCCGCCTTCCTCGATTGAGCAAGGCGGACTATTTTTCGTTCACTATATAACCTTATAACGAGCCCCGGTATCTTTCCCTGCCAGACAGAACGACCTCTTTTTATCATGAATTAAAACCGATTTCAGAAGATACCCCACCTTCTGCGCTGCTATTCTTTCTGGCGATGCATGTCCCTGCGCCTTGTAGTGCTCGTAGATAGCCTGTAGGGGGGTGCCGTTCCAGTTGCCGTTTACGCCGCCGAAGAGCAGGCGCACAGAGAACGGCTCATCGCTACTGTTCTTGTAGTGCCCGTGCACAGCTCCCTTGATGTAATCCTCTGCGTCCTTCAGCATACTCGTCGGCAAGTTGACGCGGCTGACCTTTTCGATTGCATTTCCCTTGTTGTCGTATAGCATAGTATGAATCCTCCCATCATTCATTTAGTAACTTTATATGATAACTGCGTTCTATGTAAACACCCGTTAAGGTGCGAAATCAATCTGCACAATCATTTCTCCCTTGCATTTAATAATTCATTATTATTTGCGCGTAAGCCGTGTCGTATAATAATCCTGAGCATAGAAGAATTGCGATATCTCCTCAATTAGATCATGGCATTTATCATAGCCATCTGAAATCAACAGAGTCCCTTCAGCAGCAGCTATTCGCATATCAAGAAAAACAGTCGATGTAAATAATGCGTCTAGTTTAATACCATTCTTTAAAGCTGACTCATAGAGGGCATCACTATCCGTCTTGTCGGAGTCTTCTATCTGATTCAATTTTCCTATGACACCCTCTTCTGAAAAATATGTCTCGAGATACTTCTCGTACGCACCCCACACAGCATCAATAAATTGATCCTCTGCATCTATTGAGTGATCGCTTGCTTCGTCTTTATCTACGGCTTTATCTATATCCGCCCAAAACTTCTGTAA
Source organism: Oscillospiraceae bacterium UBA1230 (assembly GCA_002309395.1). Lineage (GTDB taxonomy): Bacteria > Bacillota > Clostridia > Oscillospirales > Oscillospiraceae > Vescimonas. The sequence goes on along the minus strand of DBWU01000071.1, from coordinate 25,791 downwards.
ATTCTTTTCCGTTGCAGCATCCACTAAATCAAACATTTTTATCTCCGCTCGATAGTTGTCGCTTTTCTTCCCCCCGCAACCTGTGCACAGTCCGAATAAAAGCCCAAGAGCGCAAAATAGAGATATCATTCGTTTCATATTTAATTTCCTCCCAATATAAAATCAACAAATTACAGAGGCCTGCGCCTCAATCTCCTCAAAGGCCTGACGGTTGTTCAGCACAAAACCGCGAATACACGCCAGATAATAAATGGAACCCACTACGCCAATCACGCCTCCAAAAAGCAGGTTATAAATCAGCGTTATGATCGGGCTTGTCAGTGGCTCAAATCTCTGAACAATTCCTGTTGGATTTTCTATCACGGTATTGCTATACTGCAAATTCTGAATGCCGGAATAAATATTGAGCGCGCCAATTATTAAAAGGATCCAATTAAAAGTAATCCCCAGAATAATTTGTACGCCCGCTATACAAAGCCAAATGATCCCGTTTATTTTTACCTTATTTGCCAGCTCCGCGACAAGACTTGCCCTGTTTCCCTGCGCCTGCCCCGACGCGCGATATCCGGTAGCACAACCGCAGTTCGGACAAATGACAGCCTCATCCAGCAACTCTTTTCCACAGTGAGAACAGTATTTCACTATTTTCTCCTTCCCTGTTTTTCAAATTACTTAACGGTTTTCTTTTCTCGCACTTAATTACCAGAAAAAGAGCGTGATAATACCAATGACCGCCGCAAGAATCCTGAGTATTTTTGTGGTGCGATATGCCGAGCTTTGATTGGAAACTTGCGTGTCGGCCTGTTTAAGCTCGGCTTTAAAGGCCTCCTTATCCGCGCCAGACCTTTCCTTTACTGCGTTTCTCAGTTTATTCATCGGCATAGCATAGAGCAACGCCGCAACCACGCACAATGCGGATCCGACATATATGCTTATTGCCAGAAACGCAATAATGCCAACAACAAAGCAAGCTGTGCCGCCCCACAGCATGGTATTTGCCGAGCTCACCGCTGCACTGTAACCTGCTTCATCGCTATTTTGGCGCGCCTTCTGCGCCGCCCCGTTTACCGCACAGCCGCACCCTGGGCAAATAACCGCCTCGTCCAACAATTCCCTTCCGCACTTTTCACAATACTTCATTTTTCTATCCCTCTCTTTCTTTTTTAGCGCACACAGCGCGATTAAATGTAACTCATAAAAGAACCGATTATTGCGGCAATCACCAAATATATGAATAATGTCACTCCGATTTCCACGCAAAAGGAAATCAATGCCGCTTTCCCGTATGCACCTGCTGCTTTCGGTGTTTCTTCCTTTTTCAGCGCCCATAAGATCAACCCGACAATCGGGAAAATTACGCATAGCACAATGAGCGCGGCATCCGCTTTGTCTGCTGTTTTTTCCTGCCGTAGCTCCGGCGCAGGCGTTGCTTGATACCGCAAGCGAGGCACTGCACATCCGCAATAGATGCACACAACCGCTTCGTCTGCAATCTCTTTCCCGCAGTGAGAGCAGTATTTCATCTTTCTCCGGCCTCCGTTACCGATGCTGCCCGTAGTTCTCGTAGTTCTTCCCGTATATCTGTGGAATTTTGCACCAACTCGCCCAGCCCATAGAACAGGAGACATTCCACATAAGAAACCAACGGCCCGCCAAATAGGTACATCCAAAACAAAGGGGTAACCACTTTGCGCGTTGAATAATATAATCCCACCTCCTCAATTCCCAAAGTAAATGCTAATATGACAAATGCTATTACATTCAACACAAACAGTATGCCGCTAATAATTTGAATTTTCCGTCCGGCGTTTCCGAACAGGAACTCTCAAAAACCGCTTGTTTGACTTGACTTCTTTGGCTTAATGTAACTTGCTCCATAGCGCGCTGCTGCGCTACTGGTCTGCACCGCGCCACAGCACAGGCAGACCTCTGCATCTGACATCATCTCTTTGCCGCAGTTAATACAAAACTTGTGCACTCGATTTGATTCGTTCATCTTTCTTTCCTCCAAAAAAAATAAAAAGTGCGCAGCCGAAGCCGCGCACGAAAAACGCCTCTCCGTCTGCTGCCACACAAACCTCATTACGATCCACAGGGAACGCAAAGTGGAGAAAGCGTTTTTACTAATAAAAACACTTCCCCATGGATCGTCTTTTTATGCAGTTTGTGTGGCAATTTGTATTGTATCATACTTAATTTCCCATAACAAGCCTTTTATGGCAAAAAACAGCAAGACCGGCGAACCTTTTCCTTGGCTCGCCGGTCTTGCCGGATATTGCGCAACATTTTAATAGTGTTTCACCAAACTGCTCAAAAGCCAGGTGGGCAGCAGCCAAAGCGCCTGATACCCCAGCACACGCAACGGCTCCAACTGCTCCCACGCCCCCACGGAGGTAAGATAGTACGCCAGCAGCAGTCCGCACAGGCCGCCCAAGTACGCCAGCACCGTCGCCACCGTCACCGAGCGGGTCATGCGCCGTCCGCCCACCACCACTTCCGTCAGGGGCATCAAGCCTTCCCGATAGATGATGGCGGGGGCGATCTGCGCCGTTTCATCGCACTGCTCGCTTAAGGCGAGGCGGGTGGATACGTTGGGATAGATCGGCTTGGCGTCCAGATTGAATTTGCGGCGCAACAGCGGCGGCGTCACGTTACAGCTACGGGTCGCCATCACCGGTTCGACCCGGTTGCGGCGCAGTGCCCGCAACGCCCATTCCACGTTCCGGGACGGCTGATACTTGATGGCGAAAATGGCGATCAGCGCCCCGTCCACCGCCAGAAAGACGCCCGTTTTCAGTTTCAGCTCCTGGGGCAACGTGACGTGATGCTTACGCATGAAGTAGGCGCTGCCCATCATCACGCTCTCGCCGCGGATGGTGCCGCCCACGCCGCCTTCCTCGTAAAACTGCATATCGTGTACCGGGACGATGCATCCGCCCTCGGCGGTCAAAAGCTCCTCGAACAGCGGCGTCAACTGGCTGTGCGCCTGGGAGGTGACGCTGGCGGCGTAAGAGACCACCTTGCCGATCTCCTCGCCGAACACCTTCAAACCGTTCAAGCCCACCGTTCCCGGGGGAAACAGATCGCTGTCGCACACCACCACGCGGCGGCTCCGGCTCGCCATACGCGCCCCGGCATATCCTGCCACCGCACAGCCGCTCTTGGCAAGGCGGCGCGTGAGATACCGCAGGGGCAGCGCCCCGGTCAGCGGCATGGAAAACGGGATCGCCACCGCCAGCAGCAGCGACCAGACTCGCAGGATCTGCTCTCCCTCGCCGCGGCTGAAGGATACTACGCCTGCCAACACCGCGGTGATCGCCACGTAGAGCGGCGCCAGGATCTGTTGCCAGTGCCGGGACGGGTCGGGCCGCATGGACAGGCGGTACAGCCCCTTGAGCGTGCCGCGGCGCTTACAGCTCCCCGCCGCCGTGACCGACACGCCGAAAGGCGGCACGCCGCCCAGCTGCGCCAGGCGGAACGTTTCACGCCGCCGCTCGCTCTCCAGCAGAGTGCCTTCCATGCACAAAAAGAGGAAGACCGCCGGACTTGCCGCCATCAGCGGTACCGCCGCACCGCTGACGGCACAGCGGATACATTCGCTTACCGATACCAGCACCGATACCGCCGCCGCCGCCGCTTCACAACCCGGGCGGTGCCGCCGCACCTGCCGGGACAGCTCCTGCCAAAGAGGCACGGACGAGAGCGCCGTCAGCAATAAAAGCAGCGCATATAAAAGCGCCTGAAATGCAGGCGAACCGCTCCACAGTCCCGCCGTCCACCCTGCCGCGTCCGTCGCGGTCAGCACCAGCAGCAAAAGCGCGAAGACCGCCGTCCACAGCGTATAGCTTCGCAGCGCGGCACAGCGGCGCTTAACGTCGCGCACCGCGTCGTCCAGATCCGGTTCCGGTTCCTCTTTCGGCTCCGCCCGTTCCGGCTTCTCCCACAGCGATTCCGTGTCCTCCCGGTCCCGTTTCCGCCGGCGAACGGCGCGAAACCGCGCCACCGCGCTCTCCAGAACGTCACGCAGTTTTTGATCCAGCGGAATGGGCGGCTCCAGGATCGCGTCGTCCTCGTCCAGCACCGATTCCACCGTCCGCGACATCACCTTTTCCAGGGGAACGGTGCGTTTGCCCTCCGGCTCGGCAGGGAAAATGCTCCGCGCCGGCGGTGCTTTCACCGCGCTCTTCGCCGCAGGCTTCGGTTCCGGCTTCGGCTCTGGCTCGGCGCGTTTCTTCTCCGGCGATTTTACCGGCACGCCGTGCATCATCTTCTCCATGGTCTGCGCCACCGTATGGCGCAGATCCACCGTGTCCACGCTGGGCGCCGGCTCTTTGTCAATCGGCGCGACCTTCGGCGCAGGCTTTGGCTCCGGCTTCGGCTCTGGCGCAGGCTCCGTTTCCGGCGCAGGCTCCGCCCCACCCTGCCCGTATTCCGCCAGGATGTCTTCCAACGAGTATTCTTCGCCTTCCACGGGTTTCACGCCGCGCAGCAGCCGCCCCGTTTCCGACAGCATGAGATCCAGTTCTTCGTCTGTCATCTTTTGTCCACCAGTTTCTT
>DBWU01000071.1:20854-21192 GCA_002309395.1 Oscillospiraceae bacterium UBA1230 | reverse complement strand
GATGAGATCCTGCCGCGCAGGGGGATGGATACCAGAAAATCGCAGTGCTGTGCCACCAGACGGGACATACCGCTTCCCTCCGAGCCGATCACGATGGCGGCCGGGCCTTTGAGATCCGCCTCATAAAGGGGCACGGAACCGTCCGCCGCCGTGCCGAAGATCCAAACGCCCTGCCGTTTCAGATCCTCCAGCGCCGCGGTCAGGTTCGCCACACGCGCCACCGGCACGTAGCTCACGGCGCCGGCGCTGGTTTTCGCCACAATGGCGGTGAGCCCGGCACTGCGGCGCTTGGGAATGATCACACCGTGGGCGCCGGCACATTCCGCCGTTCGCAAAAT
>DBWU01000071.1:16416-20771 GCA_002309395.1 Oscillospiraceae bacterium UBA1230 | reverse complement strand
TATTCCCGTACCGCCGCCAGCGCGATCACGCCCTGATGGGCGTGGGTACGGGACATGGCGTCCAGCTTGCGCCGGTCGGCTTCCACCACCACCACGCCTGCGTCGCGGGCGCGGGAGGCGATATGCCCCAGCGTTTTATCCGTATCGCCTTTGGCGAGATAGATCTTGTCGATCGCCGTGCCGACGCGCAGCGCCTCGATCACGGCGTTGCGCCCTTCGATGATCCCGTCCGCCTCGGCGTCCTGTACACGGTTTTCCCTGTCGCGTTCTCTCATGCTCCGTTCCTCTCCGCCCGTTGTTTTTCTGCGATACGGTCAGTATACCATGTTTTCCCGGCGGAATAAAGCATCATTCACAGTTTTTTTACAGAAAAAACATGGTCGGGGCGCTTGTGACTTCTATCATTCTATGGTATACTGACACAAAATGTGCAATCGAGGGGCGTTTCGCCCTTGCTATACGGGAGGACATATCTATGGAGCCCAACAATAAAAACAACAAGCCCGGGCGCGGCGGCCGCAATATGCGCGGCGTGGTGACGCTGGTGGTCTGGGCGATCATTTTAACGGTGATCTTCAACTATATCAGCGCCTATACCAGCAACAGCTCCAACCGCGCCACCAGCCACGAGATCCGGTACAGCGAGTTTTTGCAGTTGGTGCGTGAGGGAAAGGTCCGGCAGGTCGTTTTGCGGGACGGCACGATTTACGCCTCGCCGGTGGACGGGTACGTCTACACCGACGAGGACGGCAAAACGTATGCCGCGTCGGAAAAAAGCGAGCTGCTGCTCTACACGGTGGACGTGGATTCCGGCCTCACCGTGGCGCTGCTGGATGAAAGCGGCGTTGCCTTCACCGAGCCGTATCAGGCGCAGATGAGCCCCATTCTGGAGTTTATGATCGCCTATATCGTCCCGATTATTCTCATGGTCGGCGCCATGATTTTGCTGATGCGCTTTATCAGTAAAAGCGGCGGCGGTCTGGGCGGGATCGGCAACGTGGGCAAAGCCAACGCCAAGGTGTATATGGAGAAGTCCACCGGCGTTACGTTCAAGGACGTGGCGGGGCAGGACGAGGCGAAAGAGAGCCTTGCCGAGATCATCGACTTTTTGCATAATCCCGGTAAATATACCGCCATCGGCGCCAAACTGCCCAAGGGCGCGCTGCTGGTGGGCTCGCCGGGTACCGGCAAGACGCTGCTTGCCAAGGCGGTGGCAGGCGAGGCCGGCGTGCCGTTTTTCTCCATCTCCGGCTCGGATTTCGTGGAGATGTTCGTGGGCGTAGGCGCCAGCCGGGTACGCGATCTGTTCAAAGAGGCGTCCAAAGTAGCGCCGTGCATCATCTTTATCGACGAGATCGACACCATCGGCAAGACCCGTGACGGCGGCCGTTTCGGCGGCAACGACGAACGGGAACAGACGCTCAATCAGCTTTTGGCGGAGCTGGACGGCTTCGATCCCGGCAAAGGCGTGATCGTGCTGGGCGCCACCAACCGCCCCGAAGTGCTGGACAAGGCGCTGTTGCGCCCCGGTCGGTTTGACCGCCGCATCACGGTGGATCGCCCCAATCTGGCAGGGCGGCTGGCAACGCTGCAGGTGCATACGCGCAACATCCATCTGGCGGAGGACGTGGATCTGGAGAAGATCGCTCAGGCGACCGCCGGTACCGTGGGCGCCGATCTTGCCAACCTGGTGAACGAGGCGGCGCTCCGGGCCGTGCGGAAAGGGCGCAAGGCGGTCAACCAGAACGATCTGCTGGTATCCTTCGAGGTCGTCATCGCCGGCAGCGAGAAAAAAGGCACCGTGATCACCGAGGAGGAAAAGCGGATCATCGCCTATCACGAGGTGGGTCACGCGCTGGTCGCCGCCAAGCAGAAAAACGCGCAGCCCGTGTCGAAGATCACCATCGTGCCCCACACGCAGGGTACGCTGGGCTATACGCTCCATCTGCCGGAAGAGGAAAAATTCCTCCTGTCCCGGGAAGACATCCTCGCCGAGATCCGCACGCTGTTGGCAGGCCGCTCCAGCGAGGAGATCGTCTGCCATACCATGACCTCCGGCGCCGCCAACGACATTGAGCGCGCCACGGAGCTGGCGCGGAATCTGGTGGCTCGCTTCGGTATGACCGAGGAGTTCGACATGATGGCGCTGGGCACGATCCAGAGCCAGTATCTGGACGCCGGCTATACCATGACCTGCGCTCAGGAGACGTACGCCGCCGCCGACCGCGCCACCATCGCCATTTTGCGCCAGTGCCACGAGGAGGCGCGGCAACTCCTGCGGGACAACCGGGAACTGCTGGACAAGATCGCGGCGTACCTTTTGAAAAAAGAGACCATCACCGGCCAGGAGATGATGGCGATCATCGAGGGTCGGGATCCGGAATCTGTGGACAATTACGGCGCCACGGCGGAGGAACCGCCGGCGTTTCGCCCGTCCGTGCCGGACGTGATCGAAGCGCCTGCCAAACACGTTCATATCGTATCCGAGCCGGTAGCGGCGCCGGAAGAGCCGCCGGCAAGCGAGCCATCTAAAGAAGAGGAGTGATCGAACTATGGCATCAAAGGTATTTGAGCTGATCGCCAAAGAACAGGCGCGGCAGGACGAAACGGTGGAGCTGATCGCCAGCGAAAACTTCGTCAGCGCCGACGTATTGCGGGCCGTTGGCTCCTGTTTGACCAACAAGTATTCCGAGGGGTATCCCACGGAGCGCACCAGCGGCAATAAGGGTCGCTATTACGGTGGCTGTGAGGTAGTCAACGAGCTGGAGGAATACTGCTGTGATACGTGGCGCAAGGTGTTCGCCACGGATTATCACGTGAACGTTCAGCCTCACAGCGGCTCCAGCGCCAATCTGGCGGCGTATCTGAGCGTACTGGAGCCAGGCGACACGATCCTGTCCATGAGCCTGAGCAACGGCGGTCATCTGACCCACGGCTCGCCGGTGAATTTCAGCGGCAAGCTGTTCCACATGGCGTTTTACGACGTGGACAGCCGCGGTTTTATCGACTATGACGCCATGGCGGAGCTGGCGCGTTCCCTCCGCCCCCGGCTTATTTTGGCAGGCGCGTCGGCGTACAGCCGGATCATCGATTTCGCCCGGATCGCCGCCATCGCCCGTGAAGTGGGTGCCTACTTTATGGTGGATATGGCGCATATCGCCGGTCTGGTGGCGGCGGGAGACCACCCCTCCCCCTTCGGATTGGCGGATCTGATCACCACCACCACCCATAAGACGCTGCGCGGTCCCCGGGGCGGCTTGATCTTCTGCAAGCCGGAATTGGCAAAAAAAGTGGACAGCGCCGTCTTCCCCGGCACACAGGGCGGACCTCTGCAGCACGTGATCGCCGGTAAAGCGGTGGCGGCGGAGGAGGCGTGCACGCCGGAATTTGCCGCTTACATCCATGCCGTGGTCCGCAACTGCCGCGCCATGTGCGACGAGTTTTTACGCATGGGGTACAAGGTGGTCACCGGCGGCACCGACAATCACCTGTTTTTGCTGGATCTTACCGACACGGGGCTGACCGGCAAGGCGGTGCAGGATGAGCTGGATCGCCATGGCATCACGCTGAATAAGAACTGCGTACCCAACGAGACCCGGTCGCCCCAGCAGACCTCCGGCGTGCGGATCGGCACGGCGGCTATGACCACCAAGGGCTATACCGAGGAGGACTTCCGTGCCGTAGCGCGGCGGATCGACGCGGTGATCCGCCAGATGCGCGAGGCGCTGTAACAGCTTATCAAAACCGTACGCGGCGGACGGCGCGGGGCGCTTCCCTGAGCCGTTCGCCGAAACAGGCGGGTATGGCGGAATTGGCAGACGCNNAGACGCGCCGGATTTAGGTTCCGGTGGGCAACCGTATGGGTTCAAATCCCATTACCCGTACCAGAGAAGGCTTGCTATTTTGACAAAGATAGCAAGCCCTTTCTCAGATATTTCGATATTACTTTTCCAGGTTTTTCGTCAAACTATAAACCATTATTTGAGGAGAGCGATTATGAAAGAAGCTGAAATGATCGAGTTGCTGCAAAGCTCTGTAGAACAGAAACCGCTTCTTCGCCTTTTTTTGAAATATGACGCCTATTATACATACTGGTTCCCATTTGGAGCAAGCAAAAAACTGCTTCTGGGCGCAAAAGAGGACGATTTCATTATCGACGGTTTTTCAATACGCAGGATCAGCGACATTAAAAAAGTTGAGTTTAAGGATGACAAGTGCAATGAAATCTTAAAGGCCGAAAAGGTACTTGACCGTATTTGCACACCTGAGATTGACCTTTCAGATTGGTACAGCGCCTTTTTATCCTTGCAGAAACTCGAAAAGAATATCATAATCGAGCACGAAAGCCTTGAAGA
>DBWU01000071.1:772-16361 GCA_002309395.1 Oscillospiraceae bacterium UBA1230 | reverse complement strand
TTTCGGCATTTTGATGCAGACGGCATTTGGCAGGAAGAACCGTATGAGATTCCTTTTTCGAGAATTACATCTGTTACCTTTGATAGTCGATATGTAAACGTTTTTTCAAAATACGTTTGATTTTCCTTGAATATAAGTGTTTTTCAGCGTTACGAAATTTAACGATAACCCCGATTTTGTTAAAATAGCAATCTTTACCCATCGTAAAACCGCTCCGTCGGCGCATGCCGGCGGGGCGGTTGTTTGTATTCTCTCCCCTTTCGGACGACGAAAAAATAAACCGCACGCAATCGGCGGTATCATCTTGCAATGGGACAAGTTTTTCGGTATAATGAACAAGAAATCTCACGCAACCGTCGATTCCGTTTCAAAAAACGACAGAAAGCTGGTGACACATGGAACATTCCGCCCCGTATGTGATCGAAATGAATCACATCACCAAGGAATTTCCCGGCATCAAAGCCAACGACGACATCACCCTGCAGCTTCGCAAGGGAGAGATCCATGCGCTGCTGGGTGAAAACGGCGCCGGAAAATCCACCCTCATGAGCGTGCTATTCGGGCTGTATCAGCCGGAACAGGGCGAGATCCGCAAAAACGGTCAGGTCGTGACCATCCGCGACCCCAACGATGCCACGGCGCTGGGCATCGGTATGGTGCATCAGCACTTCAAGCTGGTGGACGTGTTTACCGTGCTGGACAACATCATTTTAGGCGCGGAGACCACCAAGCTGGGCTTCCTGCAGAAAAAAGAGGCGCGCGACAAGGTGATGGCGCTGTCGGAGAAGTACGGTCTTCGGGTCGATCCCGACGCGCTGATCGAGGACATCACCGTGGGGATGCAGCAGCGCGTGGAGATCCTCAANNATGCTCTACCGCGACAACGAGATCCTGATCTTCGACGAGCCCACCGCCGTGCTGACGCCTCAGGAGATCGACGAGCTGATGGCGATCATGAAGAACCTTGCCGCCGAGGGCAAGTCCATCCTCTTCATCTCCCACAAGCTCAACGAGATCATGCAGGTGTCCGACCGGGTCACCGTGCTGCGCAAGGGGCGCTACATCGGCACCGTCAATACCGCCGACACCAACAAGCAGGAATTGAGCAACATGATGGTGGGGCGTCCCGTGCAGTTGGAAGTGGTCAAAGAACCCGCCCAGCCCACGGACGTGGTACTCCACGTGGAGAATCTGTGTGTTCCCTCCCGGTCGCATAAAAAGGACGCGGTGCATAACGTCAGCTTTGACGTGCGCCGCGGTGAGATCGTCTGCATCGCCGGTATCGACGGCAACGGCCAGACCGAACTGGTATACGGCTTGAGCGGTCTTCTCAAACCCTCTTCCGGCTCGGTGGAGCTGTGCGGCAAGGATATTTCCCGCGCCTCCATCCGCAAGCGTGGCAAGGATATGAGCCACATCCCCGAAGATCGCCATAAGCACGGACTGGTGCTGGATTTCACGCTGGAACAGAACATGGTGCTCCAGCGGTTCCAGGAGCCGGCGTTCCAGACGGGCGGCTTCATCCGCTTCGACGCGGTGCGCCGCTACGCCAAGCGGCTCATCGAGCAGTTTGACGTGCGAAGCGGTCAGGGTCCTGTGACCGTGGCGCGCAGTATGTCCGGCGGCAACCAGCAGAAAGCTATTATCGCCCGTGAGCTGGATCGCAAAAAAGATCTGGTGGTGGCGGTACAGCCCACCCGCGGTCTGGACGTGGGCGCCATCGAGTATATCCACAGTCAGCTGGTGGCACAGCGTGATCAGGGCAGAGCCGTATTGCTGGTGAGTCTGGAACTGGATGAGGTAATGAGCCTGTCCGATCGGATCCTCGTGATGTACGAGGGCGAAATCGTAGGTGAGTTCGATCCCAAGAAAACCACGGCGCAGGAGCTGGGCCTTTACATGGCAGGCGCACGCCGCGGTGAGGAAGGAGGCGCGACGGCATGAAAGCATTTTTCTCCGATCTCTACGCCAAAGAGGGTACCAAAAAGGTGCTGGCGTCGCTGATCTCCATTTTGATCGGTCTGGCGGTGGGCGGTGTTCTGGTGCTGGTGGTGGGTCTTTTCAGCGACAAGATCTCCCTCTCCGGCGCGTGGGACGGCGTTCGCATCGTGTTCCTGGGCATTTTAAGCACCGGGCGCGACGCCATAGGCAATCTGACGTGGGGCTTCAACGCCGCCAACGTGGGCAATATGCTCTTCCGCGCCACGCCGCTCATTATGACCGGCTTGAGCGTGGCGGTGGCGTTCAAAACGGGACTTTTCAATATCGGCGCGCCGGGACAGTACCTGATGGGTACCATGGTAACGCTGATGATCGCCCTGAGCATTTCTACCGAGGCGGTGCCTGCCGGAATCGTATGGCTTCTGGCACTGCTGGGCGGTATGCTGGCAGGCGCTCTGTGGGGCGCGATCCCCGGACTTGTGAAGGCGTATCTGAACATCAACGAGGTGCTGGCGTGCATCATGACCAACTGGATCGCCGCCAATCTGGTCACGTGGCTGTTCGATATCAGCAACTTTAAAAACATGATCGAGAACACCAAATCCGGCTACATCTACAAAACCAGCGTCAACGGCGTGGCAACGCCCAAGCTGGGACTGGACGTGCTGTTCCCCGGCTCCCAGGTCAACGGCGGTATTCTGGTAGCGATCCTGCTGGCGGTGGCGATGTATATCCTGATGAACAAGACCACGCTGGGCTATCAGTTGAAGGCGTGCGGCGCCAACCGCCACGCCGCGCGGTACGCCGGTATCCGCGATAAGCGCAACATCGTCTTAAGCATGGCGATCGCCGGCGCGCTGGCAGGCACCGGCGCGGCGCTTTACTACCTCTCCGGCAACACGGAGTTTTACTGGTCCACCTATCAATCCCTGCCGGGCGTAGGCTTCAACGGTATCCCGGTAGCGCTTCTGGCGCTGAACAACCCCATCGGCGTGGTGTTCGCCGGCATCTTTATGGCGATGCTCAACATCGTCGGCCTGCAGCTTACGAACCTGACGGCGTATAACGAGTACATCACCGACGTGATTATCTCCGTGATCGTGTATCTGGCGGCGTTCTCGCTGGTGATCCGCATGTGGCTGACCGGGCGGAAAAAGCACAACGCCGCCGCGCCGAACGCCAACGCGGAGCCGAAGGTCGAACCCCCCGCGGAGCCGGAGGCGAAACCGATCGCGGAAGCAGAACCTGAAACCGCACCGGGCGTGGAAGCGGAGGCGGAGACGGAAATAGAGCCGTCCGCTGAAGCGAAGACGGAAGCAGAGCCGGATGCGGAAGCGGAAGATGCGAAAGGAGGCGAGGCGGAATGACATTTTTGATCCAACAGACGATGATCTATGCCATTCCTCTGATGATCGTGGCGCTGGCAGGTGTGTTTGCCGAGCGAAGCGGTATCATCAACCTGGCATTGGAAGGTATCATGATCTTCGGCGCGTTCATCGGCGTGATCTTCGTGCGCGTGATGCAGAGCAGCGACGCGATCCTCGCCGCGTATAATAACGGGCACTGGCTGACGCTGCAGGGTCTGGAGCTGTTGACCATGCTGGCGGCAGGCGTTATGGGCGCCGTGTTCTCCCTGCTGCTGAGCTTTGCCTCGATCAAGCTTCGGGCGGATCAGACCATCGGCGGCACGGCACTGAACCTGATGGCGCCGGCTCTGGTGCTGTTTCTGGTGCGTATCATCGCCAACCAGAACACGCTCCAGATGGCGACCGGCTCCGCCGCCAGTTGGTTCATGATCAAAAAGACCACGTTGGGCTATGCAAAGGACGCCGATCTCGGCTTTTTGGGCAACACGTTCCTCAACAAAGTCTATCTTGCCACCTACGTGTGCATCCTGCTGTTCGTCGTGCTGTCCGTTATCCTCTATCGCACGCGGTTCGGTCTGCGTCTGCGCGCCTGCGGTGAAAATCCGCAAGCGGCGGATTCGCTGGGCATCAACGTCCACCGGATGCGCTATACCGGCACCACCATCTCCGGCTTTCTGGCGGGTATGGGCGGCTTTGTCTACGCGCTGACCACCGCCAACTGCACCTCCAACGGTGACGTGGCAGGCTTCGGCTTCCTGGCGTTGGCGGTGATGATCTTCGGTAACTGGAAACCGCTGAACATCGCCGGCGCGTCGCTCCTGTTCGGTCTTTTCAAGTGTATCGCCGCCGCGTATTCCTCCATCGACATCAACGGCGACGGCGTGTATACGCTGGCCAACATCGGCGTGAGCGCCCACCTGTATCGGATGCTGCCCTACATCATCACGCTGCTGGTGCTGGCGTTCACCTCCAAGAAATCCCGCGCCCCGAAAGCGGAGGGTATCCCCTACGACAAGGGTCAGCGGTGATTCTAACGGCAAGACAAGCAAAAAAACCGCCGCGGAACGAAAGGTTCCGCGGCGGTTCCTTTTTTATTCTTACGCAAATTCGATGGGGGTATGGTCGCAGATACGGCGGATCTTCTCCTGCAATCTCTTCAGATCCTCAAAGGTCTCCGGCTTCTTGCGCGGATCGCGCAGCAGTGCCGCTGGATGGTACAGCGCCATCATCTGGATACCGTTCTTTTCAAAGAACTGCCCGTGCTCCTGGGTGATCTTGAAATCCTCTTTGATGATCTCCATGGCGCTGATCCTGCCCAGGCACACGATGATCTTCGGGCGCATCAGCTCGATCTGCCGCTTCAGATAGATCCGGCAGGCGTCCTTCTCCGTGTTCAGCGGATCCCGGTTTTCCGGCGGACGGCACTTGACGGAGTTGGTGATATAGATACGGCTCCTGTCCAGCCCGATCATCGCCAGCATATCGTCCAGCAGTTTGCCGGCGCGCCCGACAAAGGGCTCCCCTTTCAGATCCTCGTTGGCGCCGGGCGCCTCGCCGATGATCATGACCTCCGCCTCCGGCGTTCCCACGCCGAAGACCACGTTGGTGCGCGTCTGCTCCAGCGCACAGGCGCGGCAGTTTTTACATTGTTTCTCTAATTCATCCCACGCGCTCATACCCTGCCTCCGTCAGCAATAGCGTTCGATCCAGCGCAAAAGATCGCCGTATACCGTCTCACGCTGTGCCGTTTCGTTTAAGATCTCATGGCGCAGACCGGGGTAGGAGCAAAGCGACACGTCCTTGACGCCGGCGCGGCGAAACGCGTCCCGGGAAGCGATCACGCCTTTCATCATGTCCCCCACCGGATCCTGCTCGCCGGAGATGAACAGGACCGGCATCTCCCTGTCCATTTTGGCAAGATGCTCCATCCGCTGGTTGAACCGGATCCCCCGAAGCATCTGGCGAAACAGCCCCACCGTGGGGCTTTGACCGCACAGAGGGTCGGCAATATAGCGATCCACGTTGTCCGTGTCGGCGCTGAGCCAGTCCACCTCCGTGCGGTTGGGGGCAAACGCCTTGTTATACGCGCCGAACGCCAGATTCGTTACCAGCTCGCTGGTGGCGCTCTCCCCGTTGCGGCGGCAGATGAGACCCGCCACCGCCAGACCGCCGGAGAGCATATAGCCTTTTTGCCAGCCGGTGCCCATCAAAACGGCGCCCCGCACCGTACCGGGATAGCGGATCAGATACGTCCGCGCCAGGAACGAACCCATGGAGTGCCCCATCAAAAAGAGGGGCGTATCGGGAAACTTCTCCCGAAGGCGCAGATGCAGTTTATAAAGATCGTCCACCACCGTGTCCCACGTCGCGCCGTCGCCGAAATAGACCGGCGTGCCGTTCGCCGTAACGGATCCGCCGTGACCGAGGTGATCGTGCCCCACCACCGCGATGCCGTGTTCGTTGAGAAACCGGGCAAAGCCGTCGTACCGGGCGATATGCTCCGCCACGCCGTGGGCGATCTGGACGACGGCGCGAGGCGCCGTATCCGGCAGCCATTCCATGCCGTGGAGATTGGTCTTTCCATCCGAGGAGAGGAACGAAAACTCGCAAAGATTTGTCATGGAAATCCCTCCTGTTGTGTGGTATGATACAAATAGCTTTGGATACAGTATACCACGTTTTTCCCGATTTGAAAAGAGGAGGCGCCTATGGGACCTTACATTTTGGCACTGGATCAGGGAACGACCAGTTCCCGCGCCATCGTATTTGACCGGGAGGGGCAGATCGCCGCCATCTCTCAGCACCCCTTCCGCCAGATCTATCCCCAGGCGGGATGGGTGGAGCACGACCCTATGAACATCTGGAACAGCGAGCGGCTTGCGGCCATGGAGGCAACGGAGGATTTCGCCCCCGGCGACATTGCCGGTATCGGCGTGACCAACCAGCGCGAGACCACCATTCTCTGGGATAAAACCACCGGCGAGCCGGTCTATAACGCCATCGTCTGGCAGTGCCGCCGCACGGCGCCCCTGTGCGAGGAGCTGAATAAAGACGGCTTGGGTGAGCGGATCACCCAGTCCACGGGATTGCGGATCGACGCATATTTTTCCGGCACCAAGATCCGCTGGATCCTGGACAACGTGCCCCAGGCCCGCGAGCGGGCGGAGCGGGGCGAACTGCTCTTCGGCACGGTGGAAACGTGGCTCATCTGGCAGTTGACCGGTCAGCACGTGACCGACGTTTCCAATGCCTGCCGCACCATGCTCTTTGACATCCGCCGCCTCTGCTGGGACGAGGAGCTGTGCCGGGCGCTGCGGATCCCTTTGTGTATCCTGCCCCGTGTGGCAGGCAACAGCGAGGTCTACGGTTACGTCAAGTCCGGCATCAGCGGCTTGGAAAAACTATCCGGCGTGCCCGTGTGCGGCGCCGCCGGCGATCAGCAGTCGGCGCTGTTCGGACAGGCGTGCTTTTCCGCAGGCGACGCGAAAAACACCTACGGCACCGGCTGTTTCACGCTGATGAACGTGGGCGGCGCGCCGGTGGAGAGCCGGGCGGGTCTGGTCAGCTCCGTTGGCTGGCAGATCGGCGGTCAGACCACCTACGTGCTGGAGGGCAGCGTGTTCAACGGCGGCAGTACCATCCAGTGGATTCGTGACGAGCTGAAGCTGATCGACTCGGCGCCGGAGATCAACACGCTGGCGGCGCAGGTGCCGGATAGCGGCGGCGTGGTGCTGGTACCGGCGTTTACTGGCTTGGGCGCGCCCTATTGGGATATGTACGCCCGAGGCGCTCTGCTGGGCATTACCCGGGGCACCAACCGCGCCCATATCGCCCGGGCCGTGCTGGAGTGCATCGCCTATCAGGTCACGGATCTGATGCTCGCCATGCGGCAGGACGCCGGACGCGACATCACCCGTCTTCGGGTGGACGGCGGCGCCAGCGTGTCGGATATCCTCTTGCAGATCCAGGCGGATCTTTTGCGGATCGAGGTGGATCGCCCTGCCATGGTGGAAACCACCGCTTTCGGCGCCGCCGCGCTGGCAGGCTTGAGCTGCGGCGTTTGGAGCAGTCTTGAGGAACTGTCCGCTCTGCGGCGCAGTCAGCGCGTCTTCCGCCCCGAACGCGCGGCGGATAAATGCGCCGGGGATTACGCCCTGTGGCAGCGCGCCGTGAGCCGTGCCGCCGGCTGGATCGAACACTGAAAGTGTAAAAGAAGTGTTAAATCTTGCGTATCCGCCTTGCGCGGCGAATATAGATGCAGTATAATCTTTGCAACGCAAAGCGAATGAGATCGGGAAAGGAGATTCGGATATGGCAAATTTTGATGAACTGATGAAGCGGGTGCAGGATCTGGCGAGTTCCGTGGCGGACGCGGCGAAGGAACTGGCAGGCACCGCCGCGGAGAAGGCGAAATACGCCTCGGAAAACGCCAAGGTAACGGTGTCGATCTTAAGCGAACAGCGTGAGATCGATAAGAATTACAAGGCAATCGGCGAGTGGTTCGTGGCGGAGTTCTCCGGTGAGATCCCCGACGCGGTGCGGGACGTGGTGGCGGCGGTGAACGCTTCCAAGGCGCGGATCGCCGAGCTGGAAGCGTCACGCCCCTGCAAGGACGGCGCCGACGCGGTGACCGATCCGGCGCTGAAAACCTGTTCCGTCTGCGGCGCCGCGTCCAACAGCAAATTCTGCCCTGACTGCGGCGCGCCCATGGAGCCGGAACAGCCGGCAAGCGAAGCGTAAGTATTCTTCTTCCGCAAAAAGAACGGAGCGATCCGAAAGATCGCTCCGTTCTTTTCTTATAAACGCTATTGCGCCGCTGTCTCCAGTTCGCGGATGAGCCGCGCAATGCCGTCGTCCTCGGGGCTGTAACGCAAGCGCACTGCCTCACCCTCGTCCAGCAGGATCAGCGCCGGTACCGAGGCGGCGGAGCCTTTATACCACGCGCCGTTTACGCGCAGATAGTACACCGTGTTGCCCTCTACCACCGCCGAGCGGAGTTCCTCCACGATGCCGGCGGCTTCCTGCAGATTCGGCTCCTCCACAGGCGTGTCGGGCGCCAACTGATTGTTGGCAAGCATCGTCCGGTAGTTGCCCTCGCAATCCGCCACGGTGGAGCCGGTGGCGACGATCTGATACTGGCTGACGTTCACCATGGCGTACATCTTCACCAGTCCCGCCGCGTCCTTGAGCGCCATGAAGTAGGTTGGCTGACCGGAGATGTTCAGCAACAGCGGAAAGGTCGCCTCGTAGTGCATCTGCTGGACCTGTCCCTCGGCGCTGTCCATGGCGGAGAACTCCTCCGCGCCGGCAACGGAATAGAACCGGGTCTCCTTGGTGCGCTGATTGGAGAGGATAAAGCCGATATTGGACTCGTCGCTGACTACGGAGGTGATGCCGGTATACATATACACGTCGTCCCCGATGGCGATATAGTTATAGCCGTCGGTGGTCTCCGTCACGTCGCGCTGACCGAACAGGGAGTTGAAAAAGCCGTTGATATACGTGCCGTGGTAATCATACTGCTGGATGATAAGACCCGCCGTGAATACGTGATCCACCCATTCCGGCACGTCTTCCACTTCGTAATAGGCGCACTCGCCGGTGACGGCGTTGACCAGCACGGCGCCGTTGATATCCACGCCGCCGAACAGACCGATGGTCTTGGTGATCCGGGGGCAGACCCAGTAGGGATTGCCCTGCTCGTCGATCTCAAACGCCGGCTCGTCAAAGAGATAGGTGGGATAGCGGAAGCGGAGATAGCGGTGGAGATTACGCCCGAAATGCTCGGCGGTGGTGTAGTGGATGCCCTGCTCCAGACGCACCACTTCCACGTTCTGGGTCACCATGTCGATGACAAGATACGCGGGAAGCCCCCGGGTACGGTTATTGAGCCACTTGATCCAGTCGCCGTAGCGCAGGGGGGTAACCCGCACCGGCTGTCCCTGATAGTTGATCTGGGTGTAGTCGTCCGCCACCTCGAACTGGCTCACCATGTCCGCCAGCTCGCCCAGCTTGCGGTTACCCAGTTTTCTGGCGCTGTCGGCGTCCAGCATGGGGATCTGGCGGTAGGAGATCTCCTCCACCTCGGCGGCAAAGTCGCCGCCGGTCACCGTGAGAAGATCCCGGTAGGCGCCGGCGCGGAAGATCTGCCAGCCCACGATACTGCCCGCGATCGCCACCGCCGCCAGCGCCAGCGCCAGAATGAGGGGGATCTTGCACTGTTTTTTCACAAAGCCGAAATACCCCTTCACGCCCTCGCCCCGGAATCCGGCGGTGATGGCGGCGCAGAAGCAGTACATGCCGCACAGCAGCAGGATAAACACGTAGAATTCCTCCGCCTTCAGGTTGACGGGCGGCAGCGCGATATAGTAGTATACGGCGCCGAATAAAAGCGTCACCAGCAGATTCACCAGCGTACGCGCCGCCGGGCTTTTAATTGGCTTGCGCTCTTTTTTTGCGCCGCGGGCAAAGCCCTGAAAGCCGGGATCGTTCCAGTTGTGATTCATGAGATCGCTCCTTTCCGAAGGTTATAGATAGTATACCACGTTTTCCCTCATTTGCAAAGAGAACCGGGGCGCTTTCCGCGTCCCGGTTCCGCTTGCAGAGAAAATCCCTTACTTTTCGATGACCACCTTGCCGTCTTGCAGACGCACGTGGGCGGTGTCGCCGGAGAGGAGCTTGCCCTCCAGCATCTGCTCGGCGACCGCGTCCTCCACCTTGCTCTGGATGGCGCGGCGCAGGGGCCGGGCGCCGTACTGGGGATCGAAGCCGCCCTTGGCAAGCGCCGTGACCGCCTCGTCCTCCGCTTCAAGTGTGATGCCCTGCTCCGCCATGCGGCGTGCGGTGACCTCCAGCATACGCCGGGCGATCTTCACGATGTCCGCCTCCGTGAGCTGGCGGAACACGATGGTCTCATCGATCCGGTTCAAAAACTCCGGCTTGAAGGTGCGCTTGAGCTCCGCCATGACCGCTTCCCGGATCCGGTCGAACCGCGCCGCCTCGTCGCTGTCACGGTCGCCGCCGTCGAAGCCCAGCCGCGCCGTTTCCGCGGCGGTGATGTTCTTGGCGCCCACGTTGGAGGTCATGACGATCACCGTGTTTTTAAAGTCCACCCGTCTGCCCTGGGAATCGGTAACGATGCCGTCCTCCAGGATCTGCAAGAGAATGTTCCACACGTCCTCATGGGCCTTTTCGATCTCGTCGAACAGCACCACGCTGTACGGCTTGCGGCGCACCTTCTCCGTGAGCTGACCGCCCTCGTCGTAACCCACATAGCCCGGAGGCGAACCCACCAGACGGGATACGGTGTGCTTTTCCATGTACTCCGACATATCGATGCGGATCATGGCGTTTTCATCGCCGAACATCGCCTCCGCCAGCGTTTTGCACAGCTCCGTCTTGCCCACGCCGGTGGGACCGAGGAACAGGAAACTGCCGATGGGACGCTTGGGGTCCTTCAAACCTACTCTGCCGCGGCGGATGGCTTTCGCCACGGCGGTGACCGCCTCGTCCTGCCCCACCACACGGGCGTGAAGCGTATCCTCCAGTGTCAAGAGCCGCTGGCTCTCGCTCTCGGTCAGCCGGGTCACGGGAACGCCCGTCCAGCCGGACACCACGGCGGCGATGTCCTCGCCGGTGACGGTGCCGCGGCTTTGCTGGCGCGCCTTGCGCCATTTGTCGCGCTCGATGTCAAGCTGTTCGGTGTAGTCCTTCTCAATGTCCCGGAGCTGGGCGGCCTTTTCGTAGTCCTGGGCGGTGATGGCTTCCGACTTCTCCTTGTGGAGCGCGTTGATCTTCTCCTCCAGCGCCTTCAGCTCCGGCGACGTTTCCTCCGCCGCCATACGCACCTTGGACGCCGCCTCGTCCATCAGGTCGATGGCTTTGTCGGGCAGATACCGGTCGTTGATGTACCGCTGTGACAGACGCACCGCCTCCTCGATCGCCTCGTCGGTGATGGTCAGCTTATGATGCGCCTCGTACTTATCACGCAGACCGCGCAGGATCGCAATACTGGATTCCACGTCCGGCTCACCCACCGTTACCGGCTGGAACCGGCGCTCCAGCGCCGCGTCCTTTTCGATATGCTTGCGGTATTCGTTGAGGGTGGTGGCGCCTACCACGCGGATCTCGCCCCGGCTGAGCGCCGGTTTGAGAATATTGGCGGCGTCTACCGCGCCTTCGGCGGCGCCGGCGCCGACGATGGTGTGCAGTTCGTCGATGAACAGGATGACGTTGCCGTCTTTTTTCACCTCTTTGAGGGTGTTCTTGATCCGCTCTTCAAAATCGCCCCGGTATTTCGTGCCGGCGACCATGCCGCTCAAATCCAGCGAGAGGATCTTTTTATCCAGCAGTTCCTCCGGCACCTCCGCCGAAACGATCTTCTGGGCGAGTCCTTCAGCAATGGCAGTCTTGCCCACGCCGGGCTCGCCGATGAGCACCGGGTTATTCTTGGTGCGCCGGGAGAGGATCTGGATCACGCGCTGGATCTCCTGCTCCCTGCCGATCACCGGGTCCAGCTTGCCGCTGCGCGCCGCCTCGGTAAGGTCGCGGGTGAATTCCGCCAGCGCCTTGCCCTTTTTGTCCTCCTTGCCCTCGGTGGACGAGCCGCCCACGGCGGCGTGAGGTGCCTGGCTGATCTTCTTGGTCAGCTCGGCGTACATCTTACGGGGGTCGGCACCTACGGTGTAGAGGATGCGAAGCGCCATGTTGTTGCCTTCCCGTAAAAGGCCCATCAGCAGATGTTCCGTGCCCACGTAACCGCCGCCGCCGCGTACCGATTCGCTCACCGCCAGCTCCACGGCGCCCTTGGCACGGGGCGTCAGACCCTGACTGGGCGCGGTGCCGCTTAAGCCGCTGCCGACGCTGCGGCGCAAAATGCCGCAGACCATTTCATCGGTAATGCCGAACTCGGACAGCACCCGGTGGGCAAGACCTTCTTCCTCACGCACCAGCCCCAACAGCAGATGTTCCGTGCCCACGTAACCGTGGCCCATTTCCTCCGCCGCTTCCTGGGCAAGGCGCAGAGCCTCCTCCGCTCTGGGGGTAAACGTATTCTCTTTCATGGTAAACCCTCCTTTATTGCGGCAGCTTCTTCAGTTCGTCCCGAAGCCGTGCCGCTTCCTCAAAGTCTTCGCTTTCAATGGCGGCGCGCAGACGCGCCTGCAATGCGTTGCGCTCGCGTTGACGCTGAAGCGCCTCCCGTTCCGCACCGTCTATCAGCTCGTCGTTTCGCCGCTCCGGCGACGCTACCGCCGTGGCAGCGGTCCCTTCGCTCTCCTCGGCAGGCGCCGGGAATTCCGTGAGCATTCTGGCGCCCAACCCTCCGAACAGCGGCTCAAAGAGCCGGAACGGCCGGGTGAAAAACTCGTCGTCAAACAGCGAGGCGGGCCGCAGGCTGTCCGTGTATCCCATCTCTCTGGCGCAATCGGCACACAGATGCCGCTCGGTGACGCGTCCGTTCACGTTGCTCTTATAGTAAAAGGTCGCTTCGTTTTTTCCGCAGTGTTGACATTTCATGATTGTTTCCTCCTTTTTCCTTCCTCAAACCAAATGGATCAAAATTTGCTTGACAAGGTCGGCGCGCAAGGTACCGCGATACTGCCGCGGTACGGAACGCAGCGCGTTTTCACTGACGGCGCTCAGGATCGCCTGCGCGCTCTCGGCACCGATGGCGCCGGAGGACGCCAGATTGCTCACAATGGCCTTGGCGCTCCCCAGATCCAGCTCGTCGCCCAGCGTGTTGATCACGTGCATCAACAGCGTCTGCCGATCCACCCGCACCCGGGTGATGCGGATGTATCCGTTTCCGCCCCGGCGGCTCTCCACGATGTATCCGTGCTCCGGGGAAAACCGGGTAGACATCACGTAATTGATCTGGCTGGGCACGCAGCCGAACCGCTGTGCCAGATCACTGCGCTGTAATTCCAGCGCGCCGCCCGCCTCGTCCAGCTCCGCCTGAATGAATCCCGCGATCAGATCTGTAATACCCATGCTTGCCTTCCTCCCTGCGTCAAAGCCCGCGCTTTTGACTTTGACTTTCTTTGATCTTTGTCTACATTGTATGCCGGGCGTTTTCGTTTGTCAAGGGGTTATTTTTGACTTTCTTTGACCTTTCTGTAAACAATTTGTGAACGAAATTGGGTTTGCGATCGGCACGCTTCGGGGGCGTCGAGGATGCCCCCCGAAACAGAGGTGCCGCCGGTAAGGTCAGTAACGGCAATTTCTTTCTTGCCATGCGCCCGTATTCTGTGTAATATTATACACGGTAACGCCGCATGATTCGGCATATTGAACGGTGTACGCCGTTCCTCCCGTCTGTTTTGTACAATATACAATACAGTATGCCGATCCGTCTGCCAATCGCCTGTTCCTTTCCAGATATGCGCTTTTGTTTCTCGTCTTTGACACACAAACCGTTTTATCATATCGCGGCAGCAGATTTGAAAACTGTGCTTTTTGCTCACTTGTCCACCGATCGGTAAATCCCTCGAAGGGATATACCAAAACAATCTTCATATCCGGCAAATCCTTTTTGCGAAGCTCAAATAAACATTCTGCCGCCAATGTATCGTATCCGATGGCTCCTCCAACGCCAAAATAACGGACCCCCGTTTTATACAGTTGCCTTATATACCGTTTCGTGCGTTTTTCTATATACGCCCTTTGTTGTTCGGGGATCATCCTATGTCCCGAAAAACAGCAAGTCTTTTGCCGAAGATCTTTCATGTTCGTCACCCCCCATTATTATATGTGAATTATCGTATATGTTCAATACCGCACCCCAAAACTATACTGAAAGCAGTTAAGGGGTGAGGAATATGATCAGCTATGCGCCGCTGTTTCGGACGATGAAAGAAAAAGGTCTTACATCGTACCGGTTGGGCAAAATGGGGTTTCCTATGTCAAATTACCACGCCATGCGGCGGGGCAGACATATTTCCACCCATACCGTCGATATGCTGTGCGCGATTCTTCATTGTGACGTTTGCGATATTATGGAATACAAAGCGGACAGCGACGTCTGAAAGCCATAGGACGATAACAGGGGATCGATACAGAGAAACGGTCTGTACCGATCCCCGTTGTTTCCTCTCCCTTCCGCGGGGCGGCGGATCGCCGCGCCGGGCAACTTTTTTCTTGTAAAGCTCTTGCTTTTTTCCAAAACCGTGCTACAATACAGACAGAATCTAATTGGAGGTGCTACGATGGCTTATCAGATCGGTTCTGCGTGCGTGAGCTGCGGCTCTTGCGCTGACGGATGCCCCGTGGGTGCGATCTCCCAGGGCGACGCTACTTATGTGATCGACGCGAACGTCTGCCTGGACTGCGGTTCCTGCAGCGACACCTGCCCCATGGGCGCGATCAGCCCCGCTGAATAATCTGCGCGGCAGTATGTGCGAAAAACGCCGGACGGTTCCGTTCGGCGTTTTTTCTGTTTACAAGCAGTTCTTTTCTTTTTCATGCGGTTATGGTACGATAGACGGCGGAAAGGAGGCGGCGCGATGGAACGAACCGAATCGCTGTGGGACGGCGGTCCGTGCTTCTGCTACGGCGGCGACGCGTTCCCCCCGTCCACCGACACGTTCCTGCTGGGGTATTTTACCAGAACGAAGCGGGGCGAACGGATCTGCGATCTGGGCGCCGGTACGGGTCTTTTGGGCGTGCTGCTTCTGGCGCGTCAGCCGGATCTGACGGTCTCCGCCGTGGAGTATCAGGACGCCGGCTGTCAGGCGATCCGGCACGCCGCCGCTTGCAACGGCTGGGAGGATCGGCTGATCCCCGTGCCGTTCGATCTGCGCCAGCCCGAACGTTTCTCCGCCGCCGGCGCTTTTGACGCGGTGGTCGCCAATCCGCCCTACTTCGCCGAAGGGCGCGGCGCAATCTCGCCCAAGGCGGCGCGGCAAACGGCGCGCTCGGAGGTGTCCTGCACGCTGGAGGACGTGTTTCGCGCCGCGGCGTGGCTGCTTCGGAGCGGCGGGCGCTTTTCGCTGGTGATGCGTCCGGAACGCATGGCGGAAGTGTTTGCGCTCGCCTCCCGGTTTCATCTGGAGCCGAAACGCATGCGTACGGTACAGTTTCGCCCCGGTTTGCCGCCCTCCCTGTTTCTGCTGGAATGCCGCAAGGACGGCGGCGCCGGATTGACGCTGGAAACGCCGCTTTATTTGCAGGACGGAGAGGGACGGGACACAGAAGAATACGCGCGGATCTATTTCCGCGCGAGGCAGGAGGGATAACGTGGCTGGCATACTGTATCTGGTGGCGACGCCCATCGGCAATCTGGG
>DBWU01000071.1:547-748 GCA_002309395.1 Oscillospiraceae bacterium UBA1230 | reverse complement strand
TTCATCGCCGCGGAGGATACCCGCGTTTCGGTAAAGCTGCTGAATCATTTCGGCGTAAAAAAGCCGCTCATGAGCTATCACGAGCATAACCGCGCCGCCGCCGGACAGGCGATCCTGTCGCGTCTTCTGGGCGGTGAAAACGGCGTGCTGGTAACAGACGCCGGTACGCCTGCCATCAGCGACCCCGGCGAGGATCTGGTG
>DBWU01000071.1:290-491 GCA_002309395.1 Oscillospiraceae bacterium UBA1230 | reverse complement strand
CCCACGGCGCGGTTCAGCTTCGAGGGATTTCTGGACGCCAAAAGCAACGTCCGGCGCAAACAGTTGGCGGACTTGGCGGTGCAGCAACGCACCATGGTGTTCCACGAAGCGCCCCACCGTCTGCGCCAGACGCTTGCCGACATGGCGGAGGTATTCGGGGCGCGGCGCATCGCCGTGTGCCGGGAGCTGACGAAGCTCCAC
>DBWU01000071.1:0-262 GCA_002309395.1 Oscillospiraceae bacterium UBA1230 | reverse complement strand
AGCCGCGGGGCGAATACGTGCTGGTGGTGGAGGGTGCGGCGCCCGCCAGTGCCGCCGTGTCGCTGGCGCAGGGCGTCGCCATGGTGCAAAAACTCCGGCAGGGGGGCGTCAAAACGAAGGAGGCGGTGCGCCGGGTGGCGGAGGAAACGGGTTTGAGCCGCAACGAACTGTACGGCGCCGCCGTGCAGGAATAATCGGCTTTGCAAGTGAGCGCAGGGTTTCCCTGCGCTCAGCTTGCCAAAAAAGCCTCGCAGAGTTCGCG
>DBWU01000025.1 GCA_002309395.1 Oscillospiraceae bacterium UBA1230 | reverse complement strand
TTCAGAAAAACAAAAAAACCTCTTGACAGGCAAGAGAAAATTTGGTAGAATAAGCCGCTTATATTTGAATAGTGGGGACGATTGCTCCTTTTTACTATTCACATGATACCACGCGGCGGTAAAAAACACAAGGGGAAGCGGCGCAAAAGAAGCAACAAACCCGTGTGTGTCATCGGCGCGGGAGCGAAAAGCGAAAAGAAAGGCGTGAAGAAGGAAGATGGCGAAAGACAAGTACTACGGCAAGACGCTTCGCAAGAACTTTGCCCGGCACGAAGAAGTCATGGCGATGCCCAATCTGCTGGAGATCCAGAAGAAATCCTACCAGTGGTTTCTGGAGACGGGATTGCACGAGGTATTCGCCGACGTGGCGGCCATTACGGACTATGCCGGCAATCTGGAGCTGACGTTCATCGATTACAGCATGGACGAGCAGCCCAAGTACTCCGTGGAGGAGTGCAAGGCGCGTGACGCTACCTACGCCGCGCCCATGAAGGTGAGCGTGCGGCTTTATAACAAGGAGACCGGCGAGATCAAGGAGCAGGAGATCTTCATGGGCGATTTCCCACTGATGACCCAGTCCGGCACCTTTGTGATCAACGGCGCGGAGCGCGTGGTAGTCAGCCAGATCGTCCGCAGCCCCGGGATCTATTACGGCAAGGAGATCGATCTGAAGACCGATCTGCCTCTGCTCACGTCCACGGTGATCCCGTATCGCGGCGCGTGGCTGGAGTATGAAACGGATACCAGCGAGGTGTTCTGGGTCCGTATCGACAAGAACCGCAAGCTGCCCATCACGTGCCTTCTCCGTGCGCTGGGTCTGAAGACCGACGCGGAGATCCTGGAAAAATTCGGTGACGATCAGCGCGTCGTTGCCACGCTGGAGAAGGACGCCTGCAAGAGCTATGAGGACGCCCTGCTGGAGATCTATCGCAAGCTCCGTCCCGGTGAGCCGCCCACGGTGGATACGGCGGAAACGCTGCTCAACAATCTCTTCTTCGATCCCCGCCGCTACGATCTGAGCACGGTGGGTCGCTATAAGTTCAATAAGAAGCTGACGCTGTGGCAACGCGCCCGGGGTCAGAAGCTGGCGCTGCCCGTGACCGATCCGGCTACGGGAGAGGTGCTCTTTGAGGACGGCCACGTTCTCACCGGCGACGAGTGCCGTATGCTGGACGATCTGGGCGTGAGCGAAGTATCCGTTCTGCTGGATAACGGCATGGCGATGAAGATCTTCACCAACCGTATGTGCGATATGCGCCGGTACGTGGAGTTCGATCCGCTGGCCGAGTGCGGCATCAAGGAACACGTGCGCTATGACGTGCTGCAGGAGCTGTTGGCGCAGTATCAGGGGCAGGAGCTGATCGAGCAGTGCCGCCTCCACGCCGATGATCTGGTGCCCAAGCACATCACCGTGGACGATATCCTCGCCTCCGTCAACTACATGAACGCGCTGGCGCACGGTTTGGTGAGCAAGGACGATATCGACCATCTGGGCAACCGCCGCCTGCGCTGTGTGGGCGAGCTGCTGCAAAATCAGTTCCGGATCGGCTTTTCCCGCATGGAGCGCGTGATCCGCGAGCGGATGACCATTCAGGATCTGGACGTGGTCACACCCCAAAGCCTCATCAATATCCGCCCCGTTACGGCGGCGATCAAGGAGTTTTTCGGTTCCAGCCCCTTGAGCCAGTTTATGGATCAGACCAACCCACTGGCGGAGCTGACCCACAAGCGCCGTTTGTCCGCTCTGGGTCCCGGCGGCTTGAGCCGCGAGCGCGCCAACATGGAAGTGCGCGACGTGCATTACAGCCACTACGGCCGTATGTGCCCTATCGAGACGCCGGAAGGTCCCAACATCGGCTTGATCTCCTATCTTGCCACCTATGCCCGTGTCAACGAGTACGGCTTTATCGAGGCGCCGTTCCGCGCCGTGGATCATGAGACCTGCCGTGTCAGCGACGAGGTGACGTAC
The DNA here is from genome assembly GCA_002309395.1 of Oscillospiraceae bacterium UBA1230. Classification (GTDB taxonomy): domain Bacteria; phylum Bacillota; class Clostridia; order Oscillospirales; family Oscillospiraceae; genus Vescimonas. The sequence goes on along the minus strand of DBWU01000025.1, from coordinate 640 downwards.
ATGACCGCCGACGTGGAGGATCAGTACGTGGTGGGTCAGGCGGCGGAGCCGGTGGACGAGAACGGATGCCTCGTCAATAAGCGTATCACCTGCCGCCACAGAGACGAGATCGTGGAAGTGGAGCGGGATCACGTGGATTATATCGACATCTCGCCCCGTATGATGGTGTCTATCGCCACCGCCATGATCCCCTTCCTGCCCAACGACGACGCCAACCGCGCCCTGATGGGCGCCAACATGCAGCGCCAGGCGGTGCCCCTGCTGCGGCCGGAAGCGCCCATCGTGGGTACCGGCATGGAGCATAAGATCTGCCTGGACGCCGAGGTGGCGGTTCTGGCGGAAGGCGACGGCGTGGTTACACGGGTGGACGCCAACGCCATCACCGTGCAGTATGACGGCGGTGAGAGCAAGGAGTATAAGCTCATCAAGTTCCTGCGCTCCAACCACGGCACCTGCATCAATCAGCGCCCCATCGTTTCCGTGGGCGAGCGCGTCCACGGCGGCGAGGATCCCACCGTACTGGCGGACGGTCCTGCCACCGATCAGGGCGAGATCGCGCTGGGTCGCAACATTCTGGTAGGCTTCATGACGTGGGAAGGCTACAACTATGAGGACGCCGTGCTGCTCAACGAGCGGCTGG
>DBWU01000046.1:5458-8550 GCA_002309395.1 Oscillospiraceae bacterium UBA1230 | reverse complement strand
CCGAAGTGTACGCCTGCTTCCAGCAGGGCTTTCATGGATACGACGTTTTGGTTTGCCATAGTGTTTCTCCTTTTGCAATTTAGTTTTTACCTCCAGATGCTTCCTCTGCCCTGCCAACCGCGCTGCGGCACCGACAGAGCATCCGCATCTGTGCGGAATGCTGAAATATATTACCACAGCCCACAACAGATTGCAAGGAGAATTTTAACATTTTTTCTTTTTTTTATAAAAGTCACCACTTCCTGGGACGTCGCGGCATCTCGCGCTCGTCCCGGCGCTGAAACGGCTTGTCGATGAGCACCACGTCGTCTCCGAACCGGCGGATACACTCCCACGGAACGTAATAGTCCTCGCCCCGTCCGAATAGTCCGAAAAATCGGCATGGTCCGTACACGATCAGTGCTTTCGCCTCTCCTTCCGGTAATTTCAGTTCCAGATCTCCGGCATAACCCAGGCGGCTCCCGTCACAGATATTGATGACTTCCTTACGCCGCAGGCAGGAAAATCGTTCGATCATCACGCTTCACCTCACAATAGCCTATGAAGCGCAGAGATCGTCCTATGACAAAAGGAAAAACGGCTGATTTCAGCCGTTTTTTCCTTACCGTATCGTCTTAAAGCTCAGCACCTATTCGCGCCGGTTTTGCTTCGCCAGTTCCGCCAGCGCCGGATACTTTTCAAGGACATAGGAATAGCTCTCCCTGCGGTGGGGCAGCGAACACGCACTGCAATCCTTCACACCGCTTTCCAAATAGCGGTAATTGCCGCCGCAATCGCTGCCCAGCGTGTAGAGCGGGCAATAGCAGAACAGGCAGTTGAAGTCCTCCGGGTGATCTGTTGTGTGGCAGGGAAAAAACTCGCATCGGCTGTTCTGCACGAAAGAATACTGACACTCCTCCGGGCGTTTACCGCGCACGTCGCGTTTCATATTACGGTCCCTCCCTTGTTATATCAAGTCTGTAAAGCAAAACTACTTGTCATATACGCTCTTGCCTTCTATTCCTATTATACGGTCAGGCGCAAAAATGTCAAGCCGACCTTCGTCGAAGACGGCGACATTTTGCGCCGGTGCATAAGGAGCAAAACGGGTGTCCATACTTTTCCTAACGGAAAAGGAGGCGTCCTATGCGGGGAAAAGTTGAATTGTGCGGTGTGGACACCGCAAAACTGCGCGTGCTGAAAAATGACGAGATGACGGAGCTGCTTCGCCGCAGTCATAACGGCGACCAGGCGGCGCGTGAGGAGCTGATCTGCGGCAATTTGCGTCTGGTGCTTTCGGTGATCCAGCGATTTGCCGGTCGGGGCGCCAGCGCCGACGATCTCTTTCAAGTGGGTTGTATCGGATTGATGAAGGCGATCGACCACTTTGACGTGACGCAAAACGTCCGCTTTTCCACCTACGGCGTGCCGATGATCATCGGCGAGATCCGCCGGTATCTCCGGGATGACAGCGCCATCCGCGTCAGCCGCAGTATGCGCGATACCGCCTACCGCGTTTTGCAGGCACGGGAACAGCTCTCCGCCAGAGATCAAAAGGAACCGACCGTGGAGCAGATCGCCGCGCAAATCGGCATCCCACGGGAGGACGTGGTCATGGCGCTGGAGGCGATCGTAGACCCGGTTTCACTCTACGATCCCATCTACGCCGACGGCACGGACGCCGTGTGCGTTATGGATCAGATCAAGGATTCTACCAATACCGACGAGCTTTGGATCGAACATCTGGCGCTCAAGGACGCCATTAGCTCGCTGAGTCCGAGGGAGCGGCGGATCCTGGCGATGCGGTTTTATCAAGGCAAGACACAGATGGAGGTCTCCGCCCGGATCGGCATTTCCCAGGCGCAGGTAAGCCGTTTGGAGAAAGGAGCGATCAGCGCTATCAAGCGGGCGCTGTAAAGATATACAAGGCCGGGGCGGCAATGCGCCCCGGCCTGATTGCATCGTCTATGCACGCACAGTGAGATCCTCTGTCACTTTTTAAAACTGTCCTTGAGCAGAACGCTGCGGTTGAACACCAGATGATCCGCCGTAGAGTCACGGTTATCAAAGCAGAAATAGCCGGTACGCATGAACTGGAAGGTGGGTGCGTTCCGACCCGTGCGGTTTTCGGCACAGTCAAACGCCGCCGCTTCTCCGATCATCGCCTTTTCCACCTTGCAGCCGTTCAGCACGGTCAGGCTGTCGGGGTTGAGCACGCTCAAAAAGCCGCCCGGTGCCGCGTCGGGATTGGCGTCGGAGAAAAGGTTTTCATATAGTCTCACTTCCGCGTCGGCACAATTCTCCGCATCCACCCAGTGGAGCGTGGCGCCTTTGACTTTCCGCCCGTCGGCAGGATCGCCGCCCCGGGAATCGGGGTCATACTCGCACAGCACCTCGGTGATATTGCCCTGCTCGTCTTTCACACAGCCGGTACATTTGACGAGATACGCGCCTTTGAGCCGCACCTCGTTGCCGGGATACATTCGCTTATACTTGGGAATGGGCTCCTCCAGAAAATCGTCCGCTTCCATCCAGAGATGACGGCTGAAGGTGATGGAATGCGTCCCCTGTGTGGGATCGGTGGGGTTATTCTCCACGTCGAACGCCTCGCCGGTGCCTTCGGGATAGTTGGTCACCGTCAGTTTTACCGGGTGCAGTACCGCCATGGTGCGCTGTGCCGTCAGGTTCAGATCCTCACGCAGGCAGTGCTCCAAAAAACCGTACTCCACGGTGGAGGCCGCCTTCGCCACGCCGATGCGGTCGCAGAAATTCCGCAGAGCCTGTGCCGTATAACCGCGCCGGCGCAGACCGCACAGGGTAGGCATCCGTGGGTCGTCCCAGCCGGAAACGTAGCCCTCTTCCACCAACTGCCGCAGTTTGCGCTTGGACATCACCGTGTGGTCGATGCCCAGCCGGGCAAACTCGATCTGCCGCGGCTTGTGGTACGGAATCGACACGTTGCTGACCACCCAGTCGTACAGCGGACGGTGCTCTTCAAATTCCAGCGAACACAGGCTGTGGGTGATACCCTCCAACGCGTCCTGGATGGGATGGGCAAAATCGTACATAGGATAGATGCACCACTTGTCGCCCGTGCGGTGATGGGTGGCGCG
>DBWU01000046.1:0-5449 GCA_002309395.1 Oscillospiraceae bacterium UBA1230 | reverse complement strand
CGCATGTTGAAGTTGCCGCTGGCAAGGTCGATCTTGGCACGCAGCGTCATCTTCCCCTCTTCCACCTCGCCGTTTTTCATCTTTTCAAACAGCCGCAGGCTCTCCTCCACCGGGCGGTCGCGGTACGGCGAAACCGCCGGAACGCCCACGTCGCCCCGGTTGGCCTGGAACTCCTCCGGCGTCAGCTCACAGACGTAGGCAAGACCCTTGCGGATCAGCTCCACGGCGAACTCATAGTCCTTTTCAAAATAGTCCGAACCGTAGAAGAACCGGTCGCCCCAGTCAAACCCCAGCCAGTGGATATCCTGCTGGATGGCGCCGACGTATTCCGTGTCCTCCTTGGCAGGGTTGGTATCATCCATGCGGAGATTGCATAAGCCGCCGTACTTCTCTGCCGTGCCGAAATCGATGCAAAGCGCCTTACAGTGTCCGATATGCAGATAGCCGTTCGGCTCAGGCGGAAAACGGGTATGCACCACAGCACCGGCGAACTGACCGCCGGGCGCAACGTCCTCTTCAATAAAGCTCTGGATAAAATTCCGGCTCTCTTCCGCCGGATGCAGTTCTTCGCTCATGGTATCACGCCTTCCGTCAAACTGTGTACGCCGCAGCGGCGGCGAGGTTTATTATAGCCGCCGGCGGCTGAAATTGCAAGTGCTTTCTGTTTCTTATCCGCCGGATACTAACGATAGAAACTCCTGCCGGGTCATCAAAAGATTGACGGCGTCCAGCATGGCGTTAGGCGTAAGTCCGGCAGGCAGTTCCAGCGACTTGAGTAACGCCGCGCGACGGTCTTTGCTGTTCGGTCCGATCAATCCGCATGCCAGCAGATCCGCCTTCGTGATGCCGCCTTCCGCTGCCTGCGCTTCCCCACCTTCAAAGGTAGCGCCGGCACGGCGCAGCGCCTCGATCAGCACCTCCGGCGCCATACCTTCCACACCTAATTTCCCTTCCTTGCCGCCGCGCTTTTTGCGCCGCTCCTTACCGGGAACGTCCGGGATATATGCCTGTTTTACCCGCTCTTTGGGCAGAGCGCCTTTGAGGTAATTGCGTATGACGAAACCGGCTCCGTCGCTGTCGGTCAGCAGGATAACACCGCGGCTGTCCGCCAGGCGGCGCAAAAACGCCACACGCTCCCGGTCGTTGAACACGGAGAAGCCGCCGGTGGTCACCACGTGGGCGTCCACCGCCTGCAAGAGCGTATTTTGGTCGTACCGGCCCTCTACCACGATCACTTCCCGGATCTTCGGCTTATTCATCGCACCGCCAGCTCCATGACATATTGCTTCAGCTCCGCTTCCGCGTCCATATTCCGCTCGCTCTTCATGCGCCGGTCCAGTATCTGACAGCGGCGGATCGCGTGGCGGCACCACGCTCCGTCCACACGCTGTGCCGCCTGCAGTAAGAGTTTGGCGGGATAGTCGGAGCTCATGTTCCAAAGGTCCTTCAGCCAAAAGCGATCCTTTCCGCTCTCCAGCGCCAGACGTGCCGTATAGAGGCGGCGCAGTTCCTTTCCTACCGCCGAAAGGATCACGATCGGCTCCGTCTGCATCCGCAGAAGGTCGCCCAACACCCGAGCGGCGTCGTCATACTTTCCGGCTGTGATACGGTTGGTCATGTCAAAAATACGGGCGTCAAGCACCGGCTCCGCCACGGCGTCGATATCCGCCGTGGTAATCGTCTTGCCGGAGGCATAGGCGCCGATCTTCTCGATCTCGCCCACCAGTCCGTTCATCAGCGTACCGCAGGTAAAAAGCAGGTGATCCGCCGTCACCGGGTCGATCTCATGTCCCAGCGCGGCAAATCGCTTTTGCACCCACCGCAGAAGCTGTGTCCGCTCCTGTCGGGCAAATTCCACCACCTCCGCCTGCGCCAGCGCGGCGGTGAGCTTCTTCATCTTCGCGTCGCGCTTAAAGGGGATCTGCTCGTAGGAAAACACCAGCGTACAGTAGGGCGGAATATCCTCCAGCAGTTCGATCATCTGATTGCGTCCGCGCTCATCCAGCTTATAAAGATCCAGATCGACCACCACGATCAGCGTATGCTCCGCCATCATGGGCATGGCTTCCACTGCGTCCGCCAACTGCTGAACGGCAAGTCCGCGCCCTTCCATGCAATGGTAGTTGAACGCCTCGAACCCCTCCGGCACCAGAAGTTTCTTCAGCGCGTCCAGATAGTAGCGCCGCAGGTAGTTCTCCTCCCCGTGGAAGAGATAGAGCCGAGCCGCCGTGCCGTCCTTCAGCGCGGCTTTCAAGCGCTCCAGCGCGCCGGATTCATTCTTTGCCATCGTCCGTTCCCCTCCCTGCCGTTACCGTAATATTACCGTGGCGATCGGTGCGGTAGATCGCCGCGCCGGAGGCGCTCAAACGCATCATCGCCTCCTCCGTGGGATGACCGTATGCGTTGTTGCCTACGCAGATCAGCGCCGCGTCCGGCCGGATCGCCTCTAAAAACTCCTGCGCGGAGCTGTTTTTAGAGCCGTGATGACTCACCAACAGCACCTCCACGTCAGGAAGCTCGTATTTCCGGATCAACTGCCGCTCCGTGGCGGCGGACATATCGCCGGTGATCAGCGTGTCAAAATCCCCGGCGGAGCACAGGATCGTCAACCCCTGCTCGTTCACGTCTCCGGCGCCGACGGGCGGATAGACCGTCACCGCCGCGTCCCCCAGCGTGAAACGGGAGACGGCGCGGACGGCGCATACCTGCGTGCCGTTTTGCTCCGCCAGATCCGTAAGGCGGTCGCGCACGCCGAATTCGTCCTCCATATCCGGGATCCACAGCGCGTCGACCGGCATGCGTGACATGAGGGAGGATACGCCGTTGGCGTGGTCGGCGTGAAAATGCGTCAGTACCAGGCAGGAAATACGGCTCACACCCACCCCGTTGAGATAGGCGGCCGCCTCTTCACCGGCGCGGATATAACTGTTACTGCTGCCGCAGTCCACCACCATTGTCTCGCCGCCGGAGGTAAGCACCACGCACTCACCCTGCCCCACGTCGACCGCAGTAACGGTCATACTGCCGGCGCGATACTCCGCGCCGTTGATCCATACCGTCAGTACCAGCGCGGCGACGGACAGCGCCGCCGCACAAATCACCGCCCGGCGCTTCGCGCGCAGCAGCGCACAACCGCCTGCCATTAAGTACACGTAGGGCAGCCACAGCTTCAAATAGCGGTTGGAGAAATACAGCGCGTGATACGGTATATGTCCCAGCAGTTTTGCCACTGCCAGAATATAGTGGACCAACGCATAGGAAACGTATCCGGCGATCTGCGCCGCAGGAAGCCAGATGCAGCCGAGAACGACCGTCAAAAAAGCGGCGATGAAATTCCATGCCGCCGCGCTCACCAGCAGGAGATTGCTCAAAGGCGCGATCAGAATAAATACGTTGAAATGATACGCCGTGAGCGGCACGGTGAACACCATCGCCGCGAGCGTGGCGCAAAGTTGCGCCGCCAGAAACGACACCGCGTATTTCACCGTGCGGCGCTTACCGCGATAGATGCGGCGGCACCGCTCGTAAAGCCACGGCGCAAACAGCACCAGACCCAGCGTGGCGGCAAAGCTCAACTGCAGTCCCACGCCGCCGATGGCGTACGGATTACATAACAGGAGGACCGCCAGTGCCGCTGAGAGCGACGTGATACCGTCGCTTCGTCGGCGGAGCAACGGCCCGATCAGCAGGAACAACTGCATGATACAGGCTCGGACCACCGATGCCGACAGCCCTACCACCAGCGCATAGATCGCCAGCAATACCGCCGAAACGGCGCACGCCAGGCGCCGGTGCCGGGAAAACAGCAGACACACCAGACTGACAAGGAACGCGCAGTGCAGTCCCGACACAGCGAACAGATGAGAAAGTCCCACCTCGGAAACTACCGCCAGCGACTCGTCCGCCATGCCGCTCTTATCGCCCGTCAGTTCCGCCAACACGAAGCCTGCCGTGCTCTCATCGCGCCAGATCCGGCGGATCAGCTCCCCCACCGCCTTCGCGATCCGTTGCGGCGCGTAGAGAATGCTCCCGGCTTCGCCCTGCTCCACCGTCAGATCGCCTTCCTGATAAAGAAGCACGTACACGCCGCGGGAGGTGAAAGTGGTAACGTCCGTTTCATGGATCCTGCCGGCGTCCTGCCAGCGAGCCGTGCCGGAGATATGCTGACCCGGCTGTGCCTCCAGCAGCGATTCATCGCCGTACAGTACGGCACGCACCCCCGGACGGAGCCGGAGCGTGATCTTGGCGCCGTATTCCGTGGCGGAGCCGTACGCCACCGCCGTGCCGGAAAAGGCATCGGTTTGAGGGCAGAGGGAAACCGTGTCGGCGCACACGAGGCGCGTATAGGCGCAAAAGTACAAAAGCGAGGCACTAAAAGCGCACAAAATGAGCAATCCGCGCTTATAAACGCGCCATTTACGCGCAAAAAACGCAAAGCATACCGAGACCACCGCCAGCGCGCAGGCCGCCCAGAACTGCCATCCGTCCCACGGAAGCAGCACGGCACAGCCGATACCGGCGGCAAAAGAAAACGCCAGTGTCGCCAATACGCGCACGCCCCGTCACTCCCTTTCCGCAAGGATACGGCAGGCGGTCTGTTTTGCAACAGACCGCCGCTTTGCCGCTAAATACCCAACTGATTCCACAAATCGTTATAAAGTGCCAGCGTTTCACGCGGCAGATCCTGATAGAGTTCGCAGCGGGCCAGTATCTCCGGCGGCGCCGCCATGATCGCATAGACGTCCGGATCCAGCTCCTCCTCGTACAGCTCCAGATAGTAATCCGGATATTCCGCCAGCGCCTCCGCATTAGGTGAGGCGTACCAGATATAATCCATGTTGGCAAGGCTGGAGGAAGTGGAGGCGATAAAGTTGATCCACGCTTCCGCTTCCGCCTTGTGCTGAGCGCTCTTGAGCACGCACATGGCATCGACGAACCAGTTGCTCCCCTCGTCGGGAATGACAAACGCCAGATCCTCGTTGTTATCCAGCATGGTCAGATAGTCGCCGGCATAGTACATGGCAATGGCGGCGTTGCCGCCCTCCATTTTCTGGAAGACCTGATCCATGACGAACGCCTGATAGACGCCTTGATCCTTGGCATCGCGCAGACGCCGGAACGCGGCGCGAAGCTCCGCTTCATCCGTAGTATTGATGCTGTATCCCAGATCCAAAAGCGCCGCCGCCAGCGCGTCGCGGGAGTTGTTGATCATCAGCACCTGCCCGGCGTATTGCGGGTCAAACATGGCGTCCCAGCTTGTGATCTCGCCGTCCACCATGGTGGTGTTATAGATGATCCCCAGCGTACCCCACGTGTAGGGCACGGTGTACTTGTTCTCCGGGTCAAAGGAAAGCCCCTTGTACTGATCGTCGATCAATACGTAATTGGGAATATTGTCATAATCGAGTTCCGCCAGCAACCCCTCGGAAATAAGCCGCGCCACCATATA
>DBWU01000055.1 GCA_002309395.1 Oscillospiraceae bacterium UBA1230 | reverse complement strand
CCGCCATGGAAAAAGCCATCGAGGCGGCGAAGGCAAAGCTGGAAGCGGCGGCGCTGGAGCGGAAGCTGGAACGGGAATCACTGGACGTGACCGTTCCCGGTCAGCCGGTGCGTTTGGGACACCGGCACCCGATGTACATCGCGCTGGACGAGATCAAGGACATCTTCGTGGGCATGGGGTTCACGGTGCTGGACGGTCCGGAGGTGGAGCTGGCGGAGCTGAACTTCGACCGGCTCAACGCCGGCGAGGGGCACCCATCCCGTGACTGGTCGGATACGTTCTACTTTAAAGAGGACAGCAGCGTAATGCTCCGCTCTCAGACCAGTCCCATGCAGGTGCGCGCCATGGATACGCTTCCCCTGCCCATCCGCATGATCGCGCCGGGCCGCGTGTATCGCAAGGACGAGGTGGACGCCACCCACAGCCCGATGTTCCATCAGGTGGAGGGCATGGTCATCGACAAAAACGTCACCATGGCGGATCTGAAGGGTACGCTCAATACCGTGGTGGAACAGCTCTACGGCAAAGGCACCAAGACCCGGTTCCGCCCCCATCACTTCCCGTTCACCGAACCGAGCTGTGAACTGGACGTACAGTGCCACAAGTGCGGCGGCAAGGGATGCCCCACCTGCAAGGGCGAGGGGTGGATCGAGTTGCTGGGCGCCGGTATGATCCATCCCCACGTGCTGGAGATGGCCGGTATCGACCCGGAGGAGTGGTCCGGCTGGGCGTTCGGCTTCGGATTGGAGCGCACCGCCATGCGCCGGTTCAAGATCGCCGACCTGCGGCTGATCTTTGAAAACGACGTGCGCTTTTTAGAGCAGTTTTAAAGGGGGTCTTACAAGATGGATTTAAGCCGTAACTGGTTGAATGAATTCGTCTCCGGCGTGTCCGCGGACGAGATCGACGATAAAGCCTTTTCCGAAGCCATGACCATCAGCGGTTCCAAGGTGGAAACGTACCGCTATTTAGGCGAAGAGATCGAAAACGTGGTGGTAGGGCGCGTGCTGTCCCTGGCGCGGCACCCGGATTCCGACCACATGTGGGTCTGCACGGTAGACGCCGGCGGCGAGACGCCGGTGCAGATCGTTACCGGCGCATGGAACGTACACGCCGGCGATCTGGTGCCTGTGGCGCTCCACGGCGCCCGTCTGCCCGGCGGCAAAACGATCGAGCGCGGAAAACTCCGGGGCGTACTGTCCGACGGTATGCTGTGCGGTCTTGCCGAGCTGGGATTGGACGAACGGGATTTCCCCTACGCCGCTGTGACCGCCGCCGCCATACTGGGCGACTATCATCCCCTTGACCCTGCCAAACCCTCTATTTCCGCCGATATTCAGCCCGGCGATACGATCTACGGACCCGTGGTCTGCGCCCGTGTGCTGGAGGATACCGTGGTATCCGTGGACATCGGCGGCGCGATACGCACGGTAAAAACGCCCTGCTCCAATCTCCACGAAGGGGATCTGGTCGCCTATCATACCGCCAACAACACCATCTGCACCCTCGCCGATCTCCACGCCCAGAGCGCCGAATTCCCCCACTGCATCCCCGACGGCATCTTTATCCTGCAGGAAGATTGCCGCCCCGGCGACGACATCCGCGCCGTAACGGGACTGGACGACCACGTGGTGGAGTTTGAGATCACGCCCAACCGCCCCGACTGTTTGAGCGTGATCGGTCTTGCCCGTGAGGCGGCGGCTACCTTCCAAAAGGAACTGCATCTCCACGAACCGCAGGTCAAGGGCGGCGCCGAAGGCGTGCTGCCGGAACTTCTGGACGTGGAAACACCGGACGCGGATCTGGTGCCTCGGTACACCGCACGGATGGTGCGGAACGTGAAGATCGCCCCGTCCCCCAAGTGGATGCGTCAGCGCCTGCGCGCCATGGGCGTGCGCCCCATCAACAATATCGTGGATATCACCAACTACGTGATGATGGAATACGGTCAGCCTATGCACGCCTTCGATTACCGCTACGTCAAGGGCGGCAAGATCATCGTTCGCCGCGCCGCGGAGGGCGAAACGCTCACCACGCTGGACGGTACGGTCCGCACCTTGAACGCCAACCATCTGGTGATCGCCGACGAGACACGCGCCGTCGGTCTTGCAGGTATCATGGGCGGTGAAAACAGCGAGATCGTCGCCGACACGGCGGACGTGGTGTTTGAGTCCGCCAATTTCGACGGCACCTGCATCCGTAAGGGCGCGCTGGCGCTGGGGATGCGTACCGAGGCTTCGGCTAAATTTGAAAAGGGTCTTGACCCCATGAACACGCTGCCTGCCGTGAACCGTGCCTGCGAGCTGGTGGAGCTGCTGGGCGCCGGCGAGGTGGTGGACGGCGTGATCGACATCATCAACTACGTGCCGCAGCCCACGGTGCTTTCCCTGCGGCCCGATAAGATCAACGCCCTGCTGGGTACCGACCTTGCCGCGGATACCATGGTTTCCATCTTGCGGAAACTGGATTTTGCGGTAGAGGGCGAGACCGTCACCGTTCCCTCGTGGCGCGGCGACGTGGGGCACTACTCGGATCTTGCTGAGGAGGTGGCGCGGTTTTACGGCTACAACAACATCCCCACCACGCTCATGCGCGGGCAGACCACGCGCGGCGGCTATTCCGAGGCGCAGCAGTTGGAACGCACGCTGGGCAGCGTGTGCCGCGCCGCCGGATACGATGAGATCATCACCTATTCCTTCATCTCCCCCGCCTATTACGATAAGATCCGCTGGGCGCCGGACGATCCGCGCCGGGACAGCTTCCGCATCCTTAACCCCCTGGGGGAAGGCACTTCCATCATGCGTACCACCACCCTGCCTTCCATGCTGGAGGTGTTGGCGCGCAACGACAGCTACCGTAACCGGAACGTGCGGCTTTACGAGCTGGGGCGCACCTATCATAAACGCCCCGGCGACGAGCTGGCGGATGAGCGGCATATGCTGACGCTGGGCGCCTACGGCGACGATATGGATTTCTACGCCCTCAAGGGCGCGGTAGACGCCGTTTGCCGACAGCTTCGGATGGCGTCCGTCCGATACGAGGCCGACCGCTCCAATCCCAGCTATCACCCCGGCCGCTGTGCCGTGGTGTACGCCGGCACGGTGCGTCTGGGAACGCTCGGTCAGATCCATCCGCAAGTAGCGGCGGCGTACGGCGTAGAGCAGGAGCTGTACTGCGCCGAGCTGGACACGGCGGCGCTTCTTGACTGCCGCGGCGCGGAAGCGGAGTACCGTCCCCTGCCCCGGTTCCCCGCCGTACTGCGTGATATCGCCGTGGTCTGCGCCGAGGAGATCCCCGTAGGCGCGCTGGAGGATTGCATCCGCTCCGCCGGCGGCGCACTGCTCAAAGAGGTGGCGCTTTTCGATATTTACCGCGGTCCCGGTATCGCGCCCGGCAAAAAATCGGTCGCCTTTAACCTGACGCTGCGGAGCGACGAGAGCACCATCACCTCCGAGGCGGCGGATCAGGACGTGGCGGCGATCCTCGCGGCGCTGGAGAAGACCCATCACGCCGTACTGCGCTGAAAAACTTTCCTCTTTACAACGGCATAAAACCGTCGTATACTGTGTCCATGAGAAAGGTGGGAATGCTATGGATGATTTTACCAGAAAATATAACACCGCCGAGGAAAAGGAGCTGCAGATCCATTATGTCCTCACCACCGTGTACGAGGCGCTGAAAGAAAAGGGATACAATCCCATCAACCAGATCGTGGGGTATATCATCTCGGAGGATCCCACGTATATCACCAACCACAACGGCGCGCGGACGCTGATCTGCAAGATCGACCGGGACGAGCTGCTGCAAGCGCTGGTCTGCCGCTATCTGGATATTTGACGGTTCGTGTAATGAAAACTGCCGCGTTCCTTCCGGGGCGCGGCAGTTTTTCCGTTGACACGGCGGCAGATACGTGTTACAATTTGGTTACAATTTATTCCGAAGGGAGTTGTTGAACATGGCAAGTGCAAAAAAGGCCTCCGGTCTTGTCTATAAGGATCATCCGCTGCGCCGGATCGACAATCTGATCTACTACGGCAGCATGGCGGATAAGTACATCGTGATGCTCCAGATCTTAGAGAGCAAAAAAGAACAGGATATGGACGTGGCGACCCGTGTGAGCGTACAGCTCCAGTTGACCGATCCCGATTTGAAGTCCAGAGACCGCGTGGTGAAGAAGTCCGAAAAGGACAGCCTTTACGCCGCTATGGACGTGGGATGCATCTGGTTGGAGCGGGCGTTGTCGGGTAAGCTGTAAGCCGACCGGTACGAAAGAGATAGGAGTCGTTGATGAAACGTTTGGGCAAGCATCTGCTGACCGCCGCTCTGGCGCTGTGTATCGTCGCGCTCGTCTGCTTGAGCACGGTCGATACCGAGCAGGCCGCTACCTCCCTTCCCATGGCAAGCCGTGCGGTAAAAGCGCCGCAGGAGACGGTGCAAGCCGCCGCCGACTCGCGGACGGAGGCAGACGAGGACTATGGCATGCTCGCCGCGCCGCAGGAGGAAACGCCTGATGAGGCGGAGGACCCGTTAGAGGTATCCGCCGCGTCTGAGGCGCCGGTACAAAACGCGGAATCCTCCGAAAAGGCCGCGGAATCTGCCGCGAAAGCCGCGGAATCTGCCGCGAAAGCCGCAGAATCCGTCGCAAAGACCCCGGAACCTGCCGTAAAGACCCCGGAGAAAACGCCGGCGGCGGCTCTGCCCGCCAGCGCCACTTCCGTTCTGGCGGTGGGACTGACGAAGGATGACGTGAATCTTCGCAGCGGCGCCGGCACCGGCTACGCCGCGTTGACTACGTTGCCTTCCGGCACCGCCGTGTCCGTTCTGGGAAGCTCCGGCGGATGGCTGAAGGTCGCCTATGACGGAAAGACCGGCTATATGTCCGCCGAGTTCGTTACGGTACAAGCCTCGTCAAGTACGCTGCGCTGTTACGGTCGGGTCAGCACCGACGAGCTGAACGTGCGTACCGCGCCGTCCGTTTCCGCCGGCAGGGCGTTCTCCCTGACGCAGGGGACGTACGTGTCGGTCACGGGCTTTGAAAACGGCTGGTTCGCCGTTACCGGTGAAAAAGGAAGCGGCTACGTATCCGGCGATTATCTCGCTTTGTGCCGCACCAAACCGGCGGCGGTACAGCAGACCTCTTCCGCCGGAGGAAGCAGTCAAGGCACTTCCTCCGCCGGTTCCGCGCTGGGCGATGAGATCGTGGCGTACGCCCGAACGCTTTTGAACGTGCCCTACGTGTACGGCGGCGCTTCCGCCTCCGGATTCGACTGTTCCGGCTTTACCATGTACGTGATGGCGCATTTCGGCATTTCCCTGCCCCACGGTTCCAACGGGCAGTACGCCAAAGGGACCGCCGTGAGTTACAGCGACCTTCAACCCGGTGATCTGGTGTTTTTCTGCAACACCGCCTACGGCGCCGGGCCCACTACCCACGTGGGGATCTACGTTGGCGACGGTCAGTTCATCCACGCTTCCAGCTACTCATCGTACAACCGGGTCGTTATCACCAGTTTCAGCAGTAACGGCTACGGCCGGGACTTTGTGGGCGCCCGGCGGTTCGGATGACAACAGGATATTGCAATAAAGGCGCCGCCGCAAAAGGCGGCGCCTTTTTTCGCTCTTTCTCTTGCCAGATGCGGCAAATCGCGGTATAATAACGCCGTAAAACATACCGTTTTTGTAGTCTTTAACGAAGGGGGGCGATGCCGTGGAGCCGCAGTTTTCCAGAACGGCGCTGCTGTTGGGGCAGGATGCCATGGAGCGGCTGCACCGATGCCGCGTGGCGGTATTCGGGTTGGGCGGCGTCGGCGGTTGGGCGGCGGAAGCCTTGTGCCGTAGCGGGATCGGCGCGCTGGATCTTATTGACGACGACTGCGTGTCGCCCGGCAATATCAACCGTCAGGTGCTGGCGCTCCACTCTACCGTGGGGATGCGGAAAACCGACGCGGCAACGGCACGGCTGCATGACATCGCACCCGATTGTACGCTCCGCGCGTACGACACGTTTTTCCTGCCGTCTACCGCGTCGCAGTTTGATTTTTCCGCCTACGACTACGTGGTAGACGCGATCGACACCGTTACCGGCAAGATCGAGCTGGTGCTTCGATCCCGGGCGGCAGGTACGCCGATCATCAGCGCCATGGGGACCGGCAATAAGCTGGATCCGTCCGCACTGCGCGTGGCGGATCTCTACGAAACGTCGGTCTGTCCGCTGGCGCGGATCATGCGAAAAGAACTGCGGCGGCGCGGCGTGAAGGAGCTGACGGTGGTCTATTCCACGGAACCGCCTTTGCCGCACCGCATGGAAGCCGTGGCGGACGCCGGCGCACACGACGCCACCCGGCGCAGTATCCCCGGTTCTACCGCGTTCGTTCCGGCGGCGGCAGGCTTGCTGATCGCCTCACATATTATTCAGGAGCTGACCGGTATCCGCGCCGGCGGCGCACGGGAGGGGTGAACCGGCACATGATGGTTTCCACAAGAGGACGCTACGCGCTGCGCATGATGGTAGATCTGGCACAGCACCAGTCGGACGGCTGGGTGTCGCTCAAAGAGATCGCCGCGCGGCAGGAGATCTCCAAAAAGTATCTTGAGCAGATCATCCCCGTACTCAATCGGGCAGGACTTTTGCAGACCACGCGCGGCTATCAGGGGGGATATCGGCTCAACCGGCCGCCGGCGCAATATACGCTGGGCGAGATCCTCCGCGCCACGGAGGGGTCGCTGGCGCCGGTAACGTGCCTGGAGCAGGGCAACGATTGCCCGCGGCGGTTCGACTGCGCCACGCTCCCCATCTGGCAGGGGTTGGAGCAAACCGTTTCCGCCTATCTGGACGGCATCACCCTGCAGGACGTGCTGGAGCGCACCAGCCAGCTTGACGGCGGCGATTACGTGATCTGACGCGGTACTCAATATGTAAAAGGAGCTGTCCCGTGGGACAGCTCCTTTTTATTGCGGTTCTGTGGAGAGGACACGGTATCCCACATCTTCCACCGCCCGTATCATCGCCTGCGGATCCGCCGCGCCGCGCAGCTTCACCGTCGCCGTGCCGGCGGTGTGATCCGCCACGGCTTCCGCCGCGCCGGGCACCGTCAGAAGCGCACGGGTGACCGCCGCCTCGCAGTGGGGACACATCATGCCCTCGATCCGCAACTTTACCGTTTGCGGCGCGGCCACGACATCTTTGGCGGTGCCGTAAAGATCGCACAGGTTCAAACGCAGTGCGTTGGATACCACCAGAAAACTGGAAAGGCTCATAGCGGCGGCGCTGAACATAGGCTCCAGCGTCAACCCCAAGGGCGCAAGCACACCTGCCGCCAGCGGAATTCCCACAAGGTTATAGCAAAACGCCCAAAAAAGGTTCTGCCGGATCGTCCGCAATACGGCGCGGCTCAGGGAAATCGCGGCGGTCACATCCGCCAGACGGCTTTTCATCAGCACAACGCTTGCCGCGTCGATGGCAATATCGGTCCCGGCGCCGATGGCAACGCCCGTATCGGCGCGTGTCAGCGCCGGCGCGTCGTTGATACCGTCGCCCACCATCATCACCTTGCCCTGTTCGCGCAAACGGCGGATCACCTCGTCCTTGCCGTCCGGCAGTACGCCGGCGATCACCTCGTCCACGCCTGCCTGGGACGCGATGGCGCGAGCGGTCTTTTCATGGTCGCCGGTGAGCATCACCACCCGGAGTCCCATTGCTTTGAGCGTGTCAACAGCGCGCTTGCTGTCCTCTTTAAGCGTATCCGCTACGGCAACGAGGCCGACGAGAGAATCGTCCCTGGCAAAGAGGAGCGGCGTTTTCCCCTGCTGTGCCAGCGCCTCCGCATCCTTCTGCACCGTTTCCGGCACAGCGATCTGCGCACTCATATACGCGAGACTGCCGCCCCGGAGCGTCACATCGCCCTGCCGCGCCGTCACACCGCTGCCGGGAAGCGCCTCAAACGCCGTCACCTCCTGCGGACAGATCCCACGCGCCCGCGCCGCGCGGCAAACGGCGCCGGCGACCGGATGTTCGCTGGGTGACTCCAGCGACGCCGCCAGCATTAAAAGCGCCGTTTCGTCACCCATTAACGAGATGACATCCGTTACCTGCGGCTCTCCGGCGGTAAGGGTACCGGTCTTATCCAGCACCACGATATCCGTCCTTCCGGCAATCTCCAGTGCCGTCGCCGTTTTGAAAAGGATGCCGTTTCGCGCGCCTACGCCGCTGCCCACCATGATGGCGACCGGCGTGGCAAGTCCCAGCGCGCAGGGACAGGACACCACCAGCACGGAGATCCCACGCGCCAGCGCCGCGCCAAACCCGGCTCCCAGAAGAAGCCACACCGCCGTGGTGGCGGCGGCAATGCCCATGACCACCGGCACGAAAATGCCGGATACCTTGTCCGCCAGCTTGGCGACCGGCGCTTTGGTCGCCGCCGCGTCACTGACGGTGCGAATGATCCGCGCCAGCGCCGTATCCTCCCCCACGCCCACGGCGCGACAGCGCAATAGGCCGGAGAGATTGACGGTTCCGGCAGACACCGTGTCCCCTTCCCGTTTATCTGCCGGCAGGCTCTCACCTGTCAAGGCAGATTCATTGACAGCGCTTGTGCCGGAAAGGACTACGCCGTCTACCGGAACATTTTCACCGGGGCGCACTACGCATACGTCCCCCGGGCGCACCTGCGACAGCGGCACCGTAAGCTCCGCGCCGCCGCGCTCCACGCACGCCGTTTCCGGCGCCAGCTTCAGTAAGCTTTTGATCGCGTCGGTGGTCTTGCCTTTAGAGCGCGCCTCCAGGAGCTTTCCCACGGTGATCAGCGTCGGGATCATGGCGGCGGATTCAAAATACAGTCCGTGTATCCCCTCCGCCGCAGCGGCGCTGTCGCCCCGGGTCTGGGCGGCGGTAATGGCAAACAGCAGGCAAACGCTGTAGATAAACGACGCCGCCGCACCCAGCGACACCAGCGTATCCATATTGGGGGCGCGGTGCCACAACGCGCGGCCGCCGCTGATGAAAAACTTTTGATCGATCACCATCACACCGGCGGCAAGCAGCAGCTCCGCCAGACCGATCGCCACCGGATTGCCGGCAAAGAGGGACGGTACGCGCCAGTGAAGCATACCGTGCCCCATGGACAGATACATCAGGCACAGCAGCAGAAGCACCGACCAGGTCAGCCGCCGCGCAAGGCCGGGCAGCTCGCTCTTCTCTTCGCTCTTCGCCGCCGTTTCCTTTTGATCGCCCCATAGGGACGCGCCGTACCCCGCCTGCTCCACAGCGGCGATGATCTGCTCCGGCGCCGCGGCGCCCTCCACCGACATGGAGCCTGTCAAAAGATTCACGGCACAGCTCTCCACGCCTGCCACGGCGGACACCGTTTTTTCCACTCTGGCACTGCACGCGGCACAGCTCATGCCGGTCACGCTATATCGGGTCATCCCGTTTCCACGCTCCTTCCCTACTTCATCAGCTTTTGCACCGCGCCGACCAGTTCGTCCACCACGCGCTCGTCCCCGTCCTTGATCTCCCGTACCACGCAGGAGCGGATATGACGCGCCAGCAGATCACGGTTAAACGCGTTCAAAGCCGCCGTGACCGCCGCCGACTGGGTCAGGATCTCCGTGCAGTACGCGTCATCTTCGATCATCCGCTGCAGACCGCGCACCTGTCCTTCGATCCGCCGGAGACGGTTACGCAGTTCCCGCCGCTCCTGTTCCGGACGCAAGGTATGCTTTTCACAGCCACAGTCTTTTTTCTCGTGTTCCATCACAGCGCCCCCTTCGTTTTTCTCATTATATACCCCCACGGGGTATTTGTCAAGCCATCCTGTGCCGCGAACACTCCGTGACAGATGACGGTGAAACGCCGGCAACGGCACGTTTTTTCGCTACGCAAGTTTTGATAGCAAAAAATTTGTAATATGTCATTGTTTTTCCGTTTTTTTCCTGCTATAATACCGTTACCCCTTTGGGGTGGAAAAAGAAGGGAAGCAAGGCGAGGACACGTTCCGGAACAAACGTGCCCTCTATCGTTGTTTTCCCGAAAACGCATTTGTTTCGGGAGGTACACAATGGAGAAACTGTTTTTGATCGGGTTTGCCGGTGCGGCGATCGCGCTGATCTTCGCACTGGTACAGCGCAGAAAGGTCATGTCCTTTTCCGAGGGCAGCGACACCATGCGTAAAATCGCCGCATCCATCCGCGAAGGCGCCAACGCCTATTTACGGCGGCAGTACGCCACGGTATTCAAGGTATTTGCCGTGGTATTCGTCTTACTGCTGGTCATGGCGTTTGCCACCGACGGACGGATGCTTTCTAAATTTACGCCCTTTGCCTTTGTCAGCGGCGGGATCTGGTCGATGCTGGCAGGCTTTATCGGCATGAAGATCGCCACCCAGTCCAACGCCCGCACGGCGCAGGCGGCGTCGGAGAGCCTCAACCGCGGATTGCGCGTGGCGTTCTCCTCCGGCTCTGTGATGGGCTTTACCGTGGTGGGACTGGGGATCCTGGATATTACGCTGTGGTTCTTCCTGCTGCGATTCGTCTTTGGCGTCGACAGTCCGGAGGCGCTGGGCAACGTGATGGTGATGAACGGCATGGGCGCCAGCTTCATGGCACTCTTTGCACGGGTCGGCGGCGGTATCTACACGAAAGCCGCAGACGTGGGCGCCGATCTGGTGGGTAAGGTGGAAGCCGGTATTCCGGAGGACGATCCCCGTAACCCCGCCACCATCGCCGATAACGTGGGCGATAACGTGGGCGACGTGGCCGGTATGGGCGCCGATCTCTATGAGTCCTACGTGGGCTCTATCCTCGCCACCTTCGCACTGGGCGCCGCCGGAGGATACGGCTTTGCCGGTATGCTCCTGCCGATGGCGCTGGCGGTATGCGGCATCGTGTGTTCCATCATCGGGTCGTTCCTGGTGAAAACGAAAGAGAACGCCTCTCAGGAGTCGCTCCTGCGGAGTTTGCGGACCGGCACCTACACCGCCGCGGCTTTGAGCGCCGTGAGCGCCGCGGTACTGTGCTATCTGATCCTCGACCGCGCCGACTGGCTGGGCGTATTCATCGCCATCGCCTGCGGCTTGCTGGGCGGATGCGCCATCGGCTATTTCACCGAATACTACACCTCGGATACCTATAAACCCACCCAGAAGCTGGCCGCCTCGTCGGAGACCGGCAGCGCCACCATCATCATCGGCGGCGTGTCGCTGGGGCTTCGTTCCACGCTGACCTCGATTCTGATCGTGGCGGCGGCGGTGCTGGTGAGCTATTTTGCCGCCGGCGGCTCCGTGACGATCGTGGACGCGTCCGGCGCCTTTACCCCGTCTTTTAACCGGGGACT
Organism: Oscillospiraceae bacterium UBA1230; assembly: GCA_002309395.1. Classification (GTDB taxonomy): domain Bacteria; phylum Bacillota; class Clostridia; order Oscillospirales; family Oscillospiraceae; genus Vescimonas. The sequence continues at coordinate 19,364 of DBWU01000055.1, read as the reverse complement.
GTACGGCATCGGCATCGCCGGGGTGGGTATGCTCTCCACCCTCGGCATCACGCTGGCGACCGACGCGTACGGCCCGGTGGCGGATAACGCCGGCGGTATCGCGGAGATGAGCCTCATGCCGGAGGAAGTCCGCCGGCGCACCGACGCGCTGGATGCCCTGGGCAACACCACCGCCGCCACCGGCAAGGGGTTTGCCATCGGCTCGGCGTCCCTCACCGCGCTGGCGCTGCTGGTGTCCTACGTGAATATCGTGCAAGAGCGCACCGACGAGGTGCTGAACTTCACCTTGACCAGTCCCACGGTGCTGGTGGGCCTGTTCATCGGCGCGATGCTGACCTTCGTGTTCTCCGCCTTCACCATGAGCGCCGTACAGAAAGCGGCGCAGTCGGTGGTGATCGAGGTGCGGCGGCAGTTCCGGGAGATCGAGGGCATCATGGACTTTACCGCAGACCCCGATTACGCCTCCTGCGTATCCCTTTGCACCAAGGGCGCGCTCCGGGAAATGGTGGCGCCGGCGGTGCTGGCGATCGTGGTGCCGCTGATCACAGGTCTTATTCTGGGTCCTACCGGCGTGGTGGGTCTTTTAGGCGGCGTATCCGTCACCGGCTTTGCCATGGCGGTGTTCATGTCTAATGCCGGCGGCGCGTGGGATAACGCCAAAAAGTATATCGAGTCCGGCCATCACGGCGGCAAAGGCTCGCGCCAGCATAAGGCGGCGGTGGTGGGCGATACGGTAGGCGATCCCTTCAAGGATACCTCCGGCCCCAGCCTGAATATTCTCATCAAGCTCTGTTCCACCGTGTCGATCGTGTTCTCCGGATTGATCCTCAGCTACAATTTACTGCAAATACTGTAACGGGAAAGGAGCCGTACCATGGAATTGAAATCTTTCGAAGAAATGCGCGGTCTACTCGCCAAACCCGAAAAACCGTTCCGCGTGGTTCTGGCCGGCGCTGACAGCGCCGAAATGCTGCAGGGCGTGTTTCGTGCACAGCGGGAGGGGATCGTCTCGCCGGTGCTGGTGGCGAAAAAAGGCCGTATCCCGGAGCTGCTGGAGGAGCTGGGGCTTTCCGACGAGCCCTATACCCTTATTGAAACGGAGCCGGGGCACAACGTTTCCGGCGCTGCCATCGACGTGATCCGCTACGGCGACGGCGATATCCTCATGCGCGGTAACGTGCTGGGGCACGATTTTCTGGCGCCGGTCATGGATAAAGCCACGGGACTTCGGGACGGCGAGAGAACCATGAGCCACGTCTCCCTCGCCACCATCCCGGAATATCCCAAACTGCTGGCGCTGGCGGATATGGCGATCATCATCCATCCCGATCTGAGCAAAAAACGCGCCATCATCCGCAATACCGTGGAGGCGTTGAGCGCCCTGGGTTACGTGACGCCGAAGCTGGCGCTGATGAGTTTGGTGGAAAAAGGCACGTTCCGTATGCAGGACACGGTGGAGGCACAGAGTCTGGTATACGAGCAGAGCCGCGCGCCCTTTGTGGACGCGGCGCTGTGGGGTCCCATCTCTTATGACCTTATCATCAGCCCGGAGGCCGCGCGGCAGAAGAAGTACGAATGTCCCTGGACCGGCGGCGGCTTTGACGCCATCATCGCACCGGAGCTGACCACCGCCAATACGCTGCTCAAAAGCTGGCTGATCCACGCACACTCCACCGTATGCGGCACTGTGATCGGCGCGCAGGTACCCATCGCCTTTACCAGCCGCTTTGCCACCGCCGAGGAGGCGTATCTGTCTTTGGTATTTGCCGCGATCCTGGCACAAAACGGAAAGAAGAAATAATAACCGTTTATCGGTCACATAAAAAGTCTGCAAAGCCGATCGCTTTGCAGACTTTTTGATTTGGCTGTTTTCCGTGCCGGGATCAATCCAGCGCGTCGTGGCTTTCAAACACGTCGGAGACGGTGCCGAACCGGTCGATCTCCGGCGGCGGAGCTTCCTCTTCTCCCTTGTTCATCTGCATCTCCTGCCACTGTGCCTTGGTGATAAGGAGCTGGCGCGGTTTGGAACCTTCAAACGGTCCTACGATGCCCCGCTCCTCCATCTGATCCACCAGACGCGCCGCACGGGAATACCCCAGCTTTAGGCGGCGCTGCAGCATGGAGACAGACGCCTGCCCCCCTTCCAGCACCACGTCCACCGCCGCCGGGAGCAATTCGTCCCCGTCGTCGCCGCCGTCGTCCTCCGCAGGCGCGGCGCCGCTCTTGGCGCCTTTTTCGTCTTTCTTGATCACCGCGTCGATCTGATCCATGACGGTCTGATCGTACCGCGCTTCGCCGCTCTCCTTCACGAACGCCACCACGCGCTCGATCTCCTCCGGCGTGATAAAACAACCCTGTACGCGCAGGGGTTTTTGCATCCCCAGGGGGAAATAAAGCATGTCGCCCTTGCCTACCAGTTTCTCCGCGCCGACGTTATCCAGAATAATGCGGCTTTCCAGCGAGGACGCCACCGCAAAGGCGATCCGGCTGGGGATGTTGGCTTTCATCAAGCCGGTGATCACGTCCGCCGAGGGACGCTGGGTGGCGATGATCAGGTGCATTCCGGCGGCGCGACCCATCTGGGCGACGCGGCAGATGGATTCTTCCACCTCTTTGGCGGCGACCAGCATAAGGTCCGCCAGCTCGTCGATCACTACCACCACTGTGGGCAGTTTGTGAAGCTCCGGGTCCGTCTGCGCCAGCGCGTTGTAGCCTGCCAGATCCTTGACGCCTTTTTCCGAAAAGGTCTTATACCGCTTCATCATCTCGTAGACCGCCCACTGCAGGGCACCGGCCGCCTTCTTCGGGTCGGTAACCACGGGGATCAGCAGATGCGGGATGCCGTTATAGGGCGTCAGCTCCACCATCTTGGGATCCACCATGATGAAGCGTACTTCATCCGGCGTGGATTTATACAGCAGGCTGATGATCAGCGAGTTGGTACACACCGATTTGCCGGAGCCGGTGGTGCCGGCAATCAGCGCGTGGGGCAGACAGGAGATATCTCCCACGATGTTATTGCCGCCGATATCCTTGCCAATGGCGAAGGCGGAACGGGAGCCGTGGTCGATAAACGTGCGGGATTCCACCACGTCACGGATCCGCACAGGGGTCACGACGCGGTTGGGCACTTCGATGCCCACCACGGAGATCTTGTCGGGGATCGGAGCGATCCGCACGCCGCTGGCGCCTAACGCCAAAGCAATATCGTCCGCCAGATTCGTCACCTTGCTGAGCTTCACGCCCTGATCGAGGGTGAACTCATACCGCGTCACACTGGGTCCGTGTACCACCTCGCCGGCAGTAGCGTCCACGCCGAAGGAGCGGAGCGTATCCGCCAGACGACGGGAGTTGTTCCGCAGCTCCGCGCCTACCTCGGTATAGTTGCCGGTGGTGTTCGCCGTTAAGAGCGTGACGGGCGGATACTGATACGCCGTCTCCGGTGCCTGGGCGCCGTCCTCGATCTCACGCGTCACCTCTTCCGTGGCTTCCGTCACTTCCTCGTGGGTAAGTTCCTTCTCCTTGCGGCGGCGCGGCTTTTTCTCCTCCGCCACCTCCTCACGGGACTGGATCTGGGAGGGATCCAACACCTCCGCCGGCGTACGCACGTCCGCGGAACGGCCGGTGAAGAAACTGCCGCCGCCGGTGCCTACCAGTGGCGACGCCGCACCGTCCGTCTTGCGGGGCGGTTCATCCAGCGGAATATCGATAGCAGGGCGAGCCTTGCGTGACGCGCTGGGCGACTTTTTTACGGGGCGGAAATCCGGGGGGAGCGGATCCTCGTCCTCCTCGTCCTCCTCGTCTTCCTCGTCGTCCTCCTCTTCACGCGCGGCGGCGCGTTCTTTCCAATCGGCGATCAGTTCCTCCGGCGTGATATGCAAAGACGCCAGAAGGGCGCCCAGCATCGCCAGTGCGAGAATGATCCCCGTGATGACTCTGCCGAACAGGGCGCAAAGGGCCATGGTCACGGCGCCGGAAATCATACCGCCGCTTTGCAGGGAACGGCCTGTAAACCAGAGATCCTTTACAGCAGACGCACCGCCTGCCAGCAGGTCGATCAGCGCCCCTGTCAAGGGGATCAGCGCCAAAACGGCGCAAGTCCGCAAAATCACGGGCCGGTCTTTGTGCAGCAGCAACATCACGCACGCCGCCGCCAGCGCCGGCGCCGTCAGATAGTATCCATAGCCGAACAGTCCCTTGACCAAGCCGGCAAAAAACACCAGAAACAGCGCCTCGGTGTTAAAATAGCTCACCGCCACGCACAGCGTAAGCAGCGCGCACACCGCCGCACCCAGCAACCGCGCGGTACCGTTATACTGCTTCTTCACCGGCGCGGAAGGCGTCTTCTTCCGGCTGCCGGCTGCTTTCTTTTTCGGCGAACTGCGTTTCTTTCGTGTCGTTGCCATGTTATCCCTCTCTTACGCGCCAGGCAGTACAGCCTGTAAAATCAGTGTGGCGAGACCTACCGCCCAGCAGTAGTAGGCAAACGCGCCGAACCGCCCCTTCTCTGCGATCATCTTCAACAGGCGGATGCACAGATACCCAACTACGGCGGCGGTCAACACGCCTGCCAGATATACCGGGATCTGCCCGGCGTCGATCCCCTCTTCCAGCGCGTCCTTCAGGCTGAGGATATTAGCGCCCAGCACCGCCGGGATCGACAGCAGGAAGGAAAACCGCACCGCAAAGCGCCGCTCAAAACCCGTAAAACAACCGGCGGAAATGGTCATGCCGGAACGGGAGATCCCCGGCAACGTGCCAAGCGCCTGACCAAGACCCACGATCAGTACGTCCGCGACCGTGGCGGTACGCTCATTTTTGCGGCCCTTGCTGATAAGATCACAGGCAAAGAGCAAAAAGCCGGTCACGATCAGCGCCGCGCCGATAAACGCCATGCTCCCGGAGAGCGCCTGCACCTTCTCGTGTATGGGAAGTACCAGTACGAGCGGCAACGTGCCCAGCACGATCAGCAAAATCATGCGCCGTGCCGGCGGCACGGGTTTGGGCGTCGTACCGTGGATGATATCTCCCACACCGAAGATCAGCTCGCGCACCATGGCGACGATATCCTGCCAGTACGCCGCGAAAACCGCCAAAAGCGTACCGAGATGGAGCAGTACGTCAAAAAATGGCGGGATCTCCGCGTTCAGACCCAATAACTGCTGTGCGATCGCCAGATGCCCGGAGCTGGAAATCGGCAAAAACTCCGCCACACCCTGCACGAAACCTAAAAGGATCGAAGTGAAAAACGACATAGGCACTCTCCCGATCTACTGCGTAGATTTATATATACAGATATAAGCAGTATAGCATACTTATGAAAAAAATGCCACAGTTATTTCCCTGTAAGAGGCAAAAAGACGGACGCCGCGCCGGGCGTCCGCCTTTTTATCTACGCTGTAAGGTCTCCAGTGCCGCTCGCGCCGCCGCCTGTTCCGCCTCTTTTTTGCTGTGACCGCCGCCGGTACCGACGGTCTCGTCGTTGAGCAACACGCGGAAGGTAAAGATCTTGGCGTGATCCGGCCCGGAGGAATCCATCATCTCATAGCGCAGGATCTGACCTTGTTTGCGCTGTACCAGCTCCTGCAGGGCGGTCTTATAGTCCAGACGCCGCTGTTCCACCGCCTGTTCGTGTTCCCGAACCAGCAGTACGCGGTGGATCAGCTCACGCGCCGCATCCATGCCGCCGTCAAGATACACCGCGGCGAATACCGACTCCACCGCGTCCGCCAGAATAGACGGGCGCGTGCGGCCGCCGCCGTTCTCCTCGCCCTTGCCCAGCTTCAAATACGCGCCAAGACCCAGTTCCTGCGCCACTTCATACAAGCTCTCCTCGCATACCAGCGCCGCGCGCAGGCGGGTCAGCTCCCCCTCCGGCGCGTCCTTATGGCGGCGAAACAGAAACTCGCCCGACACCAGGCCCAGCACCGCGTCGCCCAAAAATTCCAGCCGCTCGTTGCTGTGGAACCCGGCGGTGCGATGCTCGTTGGCATACGAGCTGTGGATCATGGCGTTTTCCAGCAATTCCTTGCGGCGGAACGTATAACCCAGCCGCTCTTCCAATGCTTTCATCGTTTGCCTCCTATGGGGTAATCGGAAAAAGCAGACCCCGCTTACAAAGCGGGGTCGCCTTTCTCATTGACCGATCCATTAAGCCAGCCGGCCGCTGATATAACGCACACAGTCACCAACGGTCTTGAGTGCCGTCAGATCGTCTTCAGCGATCTCGCCGACGTCAAACTCCTCTTCCATCGCCATCACCAGTTCTACCAGATCCACGCTGTCAGCGCCCAGATCGTCCGTGAAAGAGCTTTCCATGGTGATCTCCTCGGCATCCAGCGCAAACTGCTGGGCAATCAGCGTCTGCATCAATTTGAAGATCTCCTCCGTCGTCATGAGGGTTTCCTCCTTTCGGGCATATATCTTGGAAAATAATACGGCAATTCAAATGCACTGTCAATAGCTATTTTCCGATTTCTTCTTTTTCCACGCTCATCAACGCAACGCTGCGCTCGATATCCGCGATCAAACCGCTGTTTGCCACGGAGATCGCCTGGGCAACGGCGTTCTCAATCGCCTCCGCGTTGGACGCCCCGTGCGCCTTGATCACAGGCTTGGAGATGCCGATAAACGCCGTGCCGCCCACTTTGTTGGGATCCATCATAGCGCGAAACGCCTTCAAACCCGGCATGACCGGCAGAGCCGCCAGCTTGGTCAGCAGGTTCTTACGGAAGATCTCCTTGAGGGCGCTGCCGGCAAACGAGCCCGTTCCCTCCATGGTTTTGAGCAGGATATTGCCGGAAAAACCGTCCGTCACGATCACGTCACAGCCGCCCTTGACGGCTTCCTTCGCCTCGACGTTACCGATGAAATGCAGATGACCCTCCGCGTCCGCCTTACGCAACAGCGCCAGCGTCTCCTTTTGCAGAGGCGTTCCCTTACTGTCCTCAGCGCCGATGTTCAAAAGACCCACCCGCGGCTGGGGCAGCTCCAGCACGTGCCTGGCGTAGTAGTTGCCAAGATACGCAAATTGCAGAAGATATTCCGGCGTGCACTCGGCGTTGGCGCCGCAGTCGATCAGCACCGCCCGCCCCGTCGCAGTGGGGATCACCGGCGCCATGGCGGCGCGGCGGATCCCCCGGATGCGTTTGACGATCAGCGTGGCGCCGGTGAGAAGCGCCCCGGTAGAGCCGGCGGAAACCACCGCGTCGCCCTTACCGTCATGCAGCATCTGGAGTGCTACGCCCATGGACGTGTCCTTCTTGCGGCGGAACACCGTGGCAGGATCGTCGCACATATCCACCGTTTCGGTGGTGTTGACGATCTCCATGCCTTTGGGCACCGTGCTCTCACCGCACTGCTCCAGCGCACGCAAAACGGAGACCGCGTCGCCGGTAAGTATCAGATCCACCCCGAAACGCCGCTGTGCCGCCAGCGCGCCTTTCACGATCTCCAGCGGCGCCAGATCGCCGCCCATGGCGTCAAGTAAGATTTTCACCGTCCAGAACCTCCCCCCGTAACTGCTCCACGATCGCCAGCGAACGACGGGACAGCTCCGCGTTTTTATTTCTCTTTCCTTTGACCCGATATCCCAGAGGCGGTATGATGCCGAAATTGATGTTCATGGGTTGGAAATCCCCCACACTGCCGCCGCTGACGTACAGCGCCAGCGCGCCGATGGCGGTCTCCTGCGGAAAATCCACCGGCGTTTTGCCCTGAAGCCGCCGCGCCGTTTCCACGCCTACGAGAAAACCGCTGGCGCAGGATTCCACGTATCCCTCCACGCCCGTCATCTGACCGGCAAAGGAGATGCGTTCGTCGCTTTTCAGGCGGTAATACCGATCCAGCAGACCCGGCGAGTGGAGATAGGTGTTGCGATGCATCACGCCGTAGCGTAAAAACTCCGCCTGACGCAGAGCCGGTATCATGGAAAACACACGCTTTTGCTCCGGGAAGCGCAGATGGGTCTGAAACCCCACCAGATTGTAGATACTGCCCTCCCGGTTGTCCTTGCGGAGTTGTACCACCGCATACGGCTCACGCCCGGTCTTGGGATCCGGCAAACCTCTGGGTTTGAGCGGTCCGAACCGCAGCGTGTCCTCGCCGCGCCGCGCCATGACCTCTACCGGCATACAGCCTTCAAAGACGCCGCTGTCCTCAAAGCCGTGTACTTCCGCCTCCTGCGCCGTACAAAGCGCCTGCCAGAACGCCTTATACTCCGCCTCATTCATAGGGCAGTTTACATAATCTGGCGTTCCCTTGCCGTAGCGGCTGGCAAAATAGGCGCTGGACAGATCGATGCTGGAAAAGCTCACCAGCGGTGCGGCTGCATCGTAAAAATGAAGCGTATCGCCGCAACCGGGGAGCAGGGCGATCTGCCGCGCCAGCGCGTCGGAGGTCAAAGGTCCGGAGGCGACCACCACTTCCCCGTCGGGTAGCGCCGTTACCTCGCCTTCCGCCACCGTCACGTTAGGGTGGGCGCGCAGACGCTCCGTGACAAGACGGGCAAACTCGTGGCGATCCACCGCCAGCGCGCCGCCGGCTTCCACGCGGGTAGCGTCGGCGCAGGAGAGGATCAAACTGCCCAGACGGCGCAGTTCCTCCTTCAAAAGACCCACCGCGTTTTCCAGTTGATCCGAACGCAGAGAGTTGGAACAGCAAAGCTCGGCAAAATAGGGACTGGTGTGGGCGGGGGTGGATCTTTGCGGCTTCATCTCGCAAAGACGCACCGGGATCCCGCGCTGTGCCAACTGCCAGGCGCACTCACTGCCTGCCAGTCCGGCGCCGATCACCGTGACGCCGTTCATGCTTTTTTCGCCTTGCCGGAGGCGGATTTTTTGGCGCGCTTTCCTTCGCTCTCGTCCGCCTTCTTATAGTAACCACGCTTCTCTTCCGGCAGGAAGTTGCTGCAATCGGGATTGATGCAGAAGGGGCGCTTAAAGCCGCGCCCGCCGCGCTTGAACATGGTGTGACCGCATACGGGACACTCGTCCTTCACCGGCACGTCCCAGCTCATGAAATCGCAGGAGGCGCCGTTGCGGTTGTTGGAAAATTCACAGCAATAGTAGGCATACTGCTTGCCGGTTTTTTTGCTCACGCCGGTGCGCTTCATCAGCCTGCCGCCGCACTTGGGACAGCGACCCGGCATCTGCACCACCAGAGGCATGGTAAACGTGCACTCCGGGAAGCCGGGGCACGCCAAAAACGGGCCGAACCGCCCTTCCTTCTCTACCAGATTCCTGCCGCAGACCGGGCAGATCTCCTCGCTGACGGCGGCAGGGATCTTCACGTAATCGCTCTTGCCCGCCTGTTCCAGCCGGTCGGAAAAGCCGGCGTAGAATTCACGCAATACGTCTTTCCACGGCGTTTTGCCCTCTTCTACACTGTCCAGCAGTTCCTCCATGTGGGCGGTAAACTTGGTATCCGCCACGTCGGAGAAGTAGTTCTCCATCCAGCCGGTGACGGCGCGACCCAGACCGGTCACGAAAAGGTATTTCCCCTCCTTCTTCACATAGCCGCGATCCAAAATGGTGGAAACCGTGGGCGCATAGGTGGAAGGACGCCCGATCCCCTGCTCCTCCATGGCGCGGATCAGCGTGGCCTCCGTGTAATGCGCCGGAGGCTGGGTGAAGTGCTGCTGAGCGTCAAAGCCCTGCAGTGACAGCGCCTCGCCCTGTTCCAGCGGCGGAAGGGACAGTTCCTTCTCCTCTTTCTCCTCGTCACGGCTCTCCTCGTATACGGCGGTATAACCGGCGAATTTCAGCGTGCCGGCACTGGCGCGGAACGAATGGCGACCTGCCGATACCTCCACGCTCACGCTGTCGTAGACGGCGTTTGCCATCTGGCTGGCGAGAAAACGGCTCCAGATCAGACGATAGAGGCGATACTGCTCGGCACTCAAGTCATGGCGCACTTTCTCCGGCGTCAGGGCGACGTTGCTGGGGCGGATGGCCTCGTGGGCGTCCTGTGCGCCGGCTTTGGCTTTGAAATGACGGAACGAGGCGGGGCAGTATGCCGCGCCGTACCGCTCGTGGATAAACGCGCGGGCGGCGTTTTGCGCCTCGGAGGAAATCCGCAGGGAGTCGGTACGCATATAGGTGATCAGTCCCACGGTCCCCTCGCCGGTCACGTCTATGCCTTCGTAGAGCTGCTGTGCCACCGCCATAGTGCGACGGGGCGTCATATTCAGCCGCCGTGACGCCTCCTGCTGTAAGGTGGAGGTGGTAAAAGGCGGCGACGGTGAACGGGTCTTATCCGCGCGCTTAACAGATTGAACGGTGAACGGAAGACCGCGAAGCTCCTGCTCCAGTGCTTCCACCTCTTCACGGGAGGTAGGCTCACGGCGCTTGCCGCCGACGCCGTAGTAATGGATGGCAAAGGCGACACCGTCCGCTTTTTCCACCTGTGCATCCAGCGTCCAGTATTCCTCCGGCTCAAACGCGTCGATCTCCCGGTCGCGGTCGTCCACCATGCGGGTGGCAACGCTCTGCACCCGTCCGGCGCTCAAGCCGCGGCGGATCTTACGCCACATAATGGGCGAGATCTGGTAGCCAACTACCCGGTCTAAAAGACGGCGCGCCTGCTGTGCGTCCACCAGATTGCGGTCGATGGCGCGGGGCGCGGCAATACTGTCGCTAACCACTTTTTTGGTGATCTCATTGAACGTCACCCGGTGGGTCTTATCCGCATCCAGTCCCAACAGATGCTGTAAATGCCAGGAGATGGCTTCACCCTCCCGGTCAGGGTCGGTGGCAAGATACACGTCGCGGCTCTCATCCGCCGCTTTTTTGAGATCACGGATGATCTCCTCCTTGCCTTTGATGGGACGGTAGTCCGGCTCAAAATCGTTCTCCAGATCGATGCCCATGGTACTCTTGGGCAGATCGCGCAGATGACCCATACACGCCTTGACCACGAATTCATCGCCCAGATACTTGCTGATGGTCTTCGCCTTGGCAGGTGACTCCACGATTACCAGATTCTTTTGCGTCTTCTTTGCCATATCCTTTACTCCTCCTCCGGCAGCTTTACCAGCCGCACAAAGCTACGTGGTCCGCTGCTGCGGATCATTCCTTCGATCTCCAATACGGTAAGTGCCGATAATACTTGATGTACCGGCAGTTCCGCCGCCTCCGCCACCTCGTCCGTCAAACGGGGACGGTCCGTTGCAAAACACGCCAGTACGCGCCGCTCGGTCTCATGGAGCGATCGATAACGCGCCGCGTCCAAACGGGGAACGGCGCCCACGGGCGTCGCCTTGCCCGGAACCGCCTGCTCCGCCGCCTCCTGCACGGGCGCAGATCGGCTTATGCGGAGCTTATGGGGAAACCGCGTTTCATATTCTTCCAATATATCCCATGCACAGCCGGCAAGACCGGCGCCGCCACGGATCAGCTCGTGACAGCCGACGCTGTTAGGCGCGTGGATCGGACCCGGAACGGCAAACACGTCCCTCCCCTGCTCCAGCGCCGTAGACGCGGTGATCAGCGCGCCGCTGTGACGCGGCGCTTCCACCACCAGCGTGGCAAGGCTCAAACCGCTGATGATGCGGTTGCGCTGGGGAAAATGCCATCTCTCCGCCGGTGTGCCGGGCGGATACTCGGAAATAATAACGCCTGCGGCGGCAATATCCTCATAGAGCCGCCGGTTCTCCGGCGGATAGACCACGTCCACGCCGCATCCCAGCACGGCGGCGGTGAATCCGCCGGCACGCAACGCGCCGCGATGCGCCGCCCCGTCGATCCCTCTGGCAAGACCCGATACCACCAGCGCACCGGCATCCGCCAACTGGTAGGAAAGATCCTCTGCGGCGTGAAGTCCGTACGGCGTGGCATCACGCGTGCCGACCACCGCTACCGCCATCTCCTCGTCAAAAAGCGGCAATGAGCCTTTCCCGTAGAGAACCGGCGGCGGATCGAATATGTTCCTCAGCCGCGCCGGATAGGCGGCATCGTCCATCGTCAGCACGAAGCTGTCGATCCGGGCGCAGGCCTCCAACACCTGCTCGGTCAAACGAAGGGAATGATCCGCCACGCAGGACGCCTGACGGCGATCCATCAGCACGGCGGTCACCTCATCCGCAGCGGCGTAATACACGTCCTCCGGGGTATGAAAATGCGACAGAAGGCGCAGTTTGCTCCGGTTGGTCAATCCCGGCAACGTCGTCAGCCAAATCCAGTATTTCAAAGCCGCCACGGATTTCTTCACCCCTTTTTACCGATATGCCTCCCACAGCAATACGGCAGCCGCCGCCGCCGCGTTCAGAGATTCGCACCGCTCACTCATGGGGATCCGCACCGTCTTGCAACACAGCGACAGCACCGCCTCGCTCAAGCCTCGCCCCTCCGAGCCGATGGCAATCATACTTCGCTGTAGCGATATGCTCCGCACGTCCACCGTATCCTGACGCAATGCCGCGCCGTAAAGCGGCAGACCGCCTCGCCGGAGCCGTGACGCCAGTTCTTCCACACTGCAGTTCCAGATCTGCCGACGGAATACGGCGCCCATGGATGAGCGCACCGCCTTGGGACCGTAGGGATCGGCACAGCCGGGCAAAAGAATCAGTCCGTCGCCGTCAAAGGCGTCCAGCGTGCGAAGCACCGTGCCTACGTTCCCGGGATCCTGCACCCCGTCCAGCACCACGTAGCGCCGGCCGGGCAATTCTTCCGGCAGAGGCGGCGCGGCCATGCGGCAGGTGAACAGGATGCCCTGAGGGGTTTTCATGGGGGATGTGTACGCCATCAGTTCTTCCGGCACCCAAACGGGCCGGCAGTCCTCCGGCAGAGGCGGCAGAAAAACGCCGTCGGTATAGAGCACCGTTTCCACCGGCACGCGCCACTTGCACGCCTCCTCCAACAGCTTGGGACTGTCGCACACCATGCGCCCGCACTCGCGGCGGAAGGCGGCGGAGCTTTCCAGACGGCGTATCTCAACGATCAGCGGATTGGCGCGGCTGGTGATCCTCTCCGGCATATTCACACCTCCCCACAGTATACTGTTTGGCATTGTAGCGTATTTTTTTGCTTTTTGCAAGCATTTTATATTAAATATGTATCAAGGACCGCAGTAAAGCCTTTCAGCCCTACTGCGGTCACGGTGTTTTTTATAGCTATTCCTGTTCCCAATCTTCCTGCACAGCGGTACCGCCCAGACCGAAATCCGCCTCCACGGAGCCGTTTTCACGGCGGAGCATCGTCTCCATTACGCGGATATCGCTGTCCACGTCCATAGCGTCCAGACGGTACAGCTCGTCCAGCTGATGTTCAAAACCTGCCACGACGTTATCCATGGTCTTTTCGATCTTCGCCTTCGCCTGGGTCAGATTGGCGCCGCTGACGCCCGCCTCCTCAAAATCGGCGTAGCTGTCCAGCAACTTCTGGGTGGTGGGCAGAAAATAATTGAAAAACGTGCTCGCCTTCTCGCGCTTGGCAGGGTTATCCTCCACCGCCTTGCAGATACGCCCGGTCAGTTCCTCCAAACGGTCGATCTTTTGGGAAAGCACCGGGTCGGAGATCCGATCGTTGGCGCGGCGAATATTGCGGAGCATCCCGGAAAAGCCCTCCTCCGCCTGTACCGGCGGCTTCGTCTTCTCCCGTGCGGCAAAAAAATCCGCCGCCGCGCGCTGGGTGCGAAAGAGCATATCGTGGCTGTTGTCCACGTAGGCATTCTCGCCCCAAAGGCCTTTTTCCACCATGATCTCCAGATCCTGCTCCGCCTTGCGCTCGGATACCTCCGCCGCCGTTGCCAGATAGTCGATCGGCACCGACTCCATCTTGCCTGCCGCCCTGAGATACTTCTCAAAACGCCGGGCGCGCCGCTTCATGCTCCACGCACCTGCCAGCAAACCGAGTCCGCCTGCCAAAAAACCCAGCGGATAGGAGAGCTCCTTCAACGCCTCGCGCAGCACGTCACCGGAATTGAGCACTTCGCCGATCCCTGTCAGGAGCGACAGCGCACCCATGACGGTCAGCACGATTCCCACGATACGCATGGCTTTCGCGCCTTTTTCGCCATATTGCGGCGTTTTCGTTACGCTTTTGACCGCTTCAGCGGCTTTGTTGACCTGCGGCGCTTCCGCCGGCCGCTGTTGTTGCTGCGGCGCCTTCTTTGCGGAGGATTTGCCAAACAGCTTCATCAGCAGCAGGATGAGTCCCACCGGCCAGATCCCAAAAACGAACAGCAGGGCGATCACGATCCAGGAGACAGAATCACTGCCGCCGGGTTTGCGATTCGGATCGGGCGTTTGCATATTTCCGTTGTAATAGTGATACTCCACTGACGTGCTCCCTCTTTCCCTACAAATACCGTTCCACGGTAATAAAGACGCGGTCTTTTTTCGTTCTGCCGCCTACGGAGGAAAGACGGCATTTCCCAAGACCCCGTACGCTCAACACGTCCCCGGCCGTTATCTGCCGATCCGGTTTGAGACATTCGCTTCCGTTGACCTGCACGCGGCCGCGCGCCACCGCTTCCGCCGCCTTGCCACGAGACACGGAAAACCCTACCGACAGCACGCTGTCCAGCCGCAGCGACGCCACCGTATCCCGCAGTTCTTTCACGCGCGGAAGCGGCACCGATACCTCCTCCGGCGCAACGGCGCGCACCTGCAAGGCGACGCGACCGGCGCTGTTCCACTCACGCAGTAACGCCTCCGCCGCCGCAGCGCATACGAACACGTCCACGCTTTTCTCCGCGACCAGTATATCGCCAATACTCCGGCGCGTCAATCCCATTCCCGTTAAACTGCCCAGAATATCCCGGTGGGTCAAGGCGTTCTCCTCATAGAAAGCGGCGCGGAGACAGACGACGGCGTCCCTGTCCGGCTCCGTTTGCCATTCCGGCAGAAAATGCGCCTGCCGCCGCTCGGCGCCGTCATAGCCGCCGTAGAACGCAGCGCTATCCTCCGGCGCGCCTAACCGCTGCAGCAAGCGGCGAACCGAGGCCTGCTGGGCGAGGGAAAGAAATGCCGTGGTGACCGGCACGTTCCGATGGCGGCAACGCTCGTATTTATCCATCACGCCGGCAAGCACCAGCCGTTCTTCCTCATCGGAGGCGAGCTGATCCAGGAGCAAACGCTTTTCCATGCCTACGCCCCCAGGTTCTGCGTGCGGTACAGCTTTGCGTATATGCCGCCCTGTGCCAACAGCTCCTCGTGGGTGCCGGATTCGGCGATGACGCCGTCCTGCACCACCAGGATACGACCGGCGCGGCGGATAGTGCTCAAGCGGTGGGCGATGATCAGCGTGGTGCGCCCTTCCGCCAGCTCGTCAAAAGCGCGCTGGATGCGGCTCTCCGTCACGCTGTCCAGCGCGGAGGTCGCCTCGTCCAGAATCAAGATGGGCGGATCTTTCAAGAAGATACGGGCAATCGCCAGGCGCTGTTTCTGACCGCCGGAGAGCAGCACACCCCGTTCGCCCACGTAGGTGTCAAATCCCTGGGGCATCGCCAGAATATCCTCGTAGATCTCCGCCCGTTTCGCGGCGGCGGCGACCTCCTCATCGGTGGCGTCGGGGCGGCCGTAGCGGATGTTTTCGCGCACCGTGTCGGCGAAAAGGAACACGTCCTGCTGGACGATGCCGATATTGCGGCGCAAAGAATCCTGCTTAAGATGCCGCACGTCCACGCCGTCGATACGGATCGCGCCGGCGCTCACGTCGTAAAACCGGGGCAGGAGCTGGCAAAGCGTGCTCTTGCCGCCGCCGCTGGGCCCCACGATGGCAACGGTTTCACCCGGCGTCACCGTAATGGATACGTCATGCAGTACTTCCAGCGCGCCGTCATAGGTGAAGGAAACACGATCCACCTCCACCTTACCCACCACGCTCGTGAGCGGCTGCGCGTCCGGCGCGTCCTGAATGGTAGGCTCCATATCCATAAGCTCGGCAAAACGGCGCAGACCGGCAAAGCCGTTGGAAAAGAGCTCGGCAAAGTTTGACAGCTTCCGCACGGGATTGACGAAAGCGGTAACGTACAGCGTGAAGGTGATCAGGTCGATATAATTCATCCGTCCGCGCATAATGAGCCAGCCGCCGGCGGCGATCACCGCCACCGAAAGAACGTTGATGAAAAACTCCATGCTGGCAAAAAACAGACCCATCTCCTTGTGAAAGCCGCGCTTGGCGGTTTTGAACACCTCGTTCGCCTCGTCAAAACGGCTCTGCTGGCACGCCTCGTTGGCAAACGCCTTGGTGGTGCGAACACCGCTCAGGCTGGACTCGATCTGGGCGTTGATCACACCGATCTTCGCCTTGGCGGTGACGGAGGCGCGGCTCATCTGCTGCCGCCGGTACATCACCACCACCAGCAGGACCGGGATCATACACGCTACCACCAGCGCCAGTTCCCAACGGATGGTGAACATGACGATCAGCGCGCCGACGATGGTGACCGCCGAAATGAGAACGTCCTCCGGTCCGTGGTGCGCCAGCTCCGTTACCTCGAAAAGATCCGTGGTCAGGCGGCTCATCAGCTGTCCGGTGCGGTTCTGGTCATAGAAATCAAAACCCAGCGTCTGCATATGGGAAAAGAGATCCCGGCGGATATCCGCCTCTACGCGGATCCCGAAAACGTGGCCCCAGTAGCCTACCACAAAATAGAGAAACGCCCGCAGTAAAAAGCCCAGCACCACTGCCGCCATTACCCCGAAAAACAGCGCGTATTCCTGATCGGGAAGCCACGCGTACATCGCCCGGCGCGTGATCAGTGGAAACGCCAAGTCGATCAGCGCGATGAAAAAGGCACAAGTGATATCCAGTATAAAAAGCCCTCTGTGCCGTGCAAAATAGGACAGAAACCTGCCCAGTAACGATGGTTTTCCCATTCTCGTCCGTTCCATACTGCCTCCCTGCCGCTAAACAATACAAATTCGCCACGATTATACCACACGCGCCTTGCCCCGCGCAACCGCCTGGATAAGAAAAAGGCGACCGCTTTGCAAGACGGTCGCCTCTTGGAGACTGTCAAAAAACGGCTCTGCCGTTTTTTGACAAAAGGGTTGCAGCCTACTGCGCGCACTCATGGTGCGCCCATGGCGCACCATTCGCACACTTCGTAGTCTGAGCGGTGTCATTTGCCACGTACACGCCGCGGCAAATGACGATTCCATGTCTTCGCGCCGTGCGCGGCGCGAACTCTGCGAGGCTTTTTTTGACACGCAGAAAAAGGCGACCGCTATGCCAAACGGTCGCCTTTTGAGCATTTATATCATACGGTATCAGTAAAGGGGTCCCCAGGTCTCTGTCTGCGTTCCGGGTTGCGCGGCGGCGCCGTAATGATAGATGGCGCACACCAGCTTCCGAAGCGCCGCGTCACCGCCGCCGGCCAGCGCCGTGGCAATATAGTCGTTCACGCCGACGGAAAACTGGATGGCAGTCCCGGTCACTCTCACGTCAAACCCTTTCGCCAGCTCGGCGGGCATCACGGAAATATCCACCGCGTAATACCCGTCGCCTGCGGAGCGGATGGTGTACGCCTTGTCCGCGCCGCCGAGCTTGACCTCTACCGCCGGCTGGAACGGCGCGGCAAAATAGAGGCGCAGTTTCAGCGTGTCCTTCGCCAGCAGGCTCTTCCCGTAGAAAGAGATATCCCCGTCGGAAAGCGTTGCGTCGGCAGTCAGATAGGTCGTCACCGGTTCGCTCACGTCCGCCACGGAAACGCTCTCGCCGCCCAGGAAATAGTACCGCGCCGCCGCCCCGTAGGTGCGGACCGCACGCGCCAGCTTACTGGCGGCGGAAACAAAAGAAGTACCGGCGATCAACGCGGTAAGATACTGCTCACCGGAATACTTATATTTGGCGACGATCTCACCGTTGCCAAGAGAGAGGGTCGCCGTTACGGTGTCGCTCAGTTCCTTGGCGCTCAAGGGGCAGGTAAACCGGCAGTCGCCGGCATAGTCGCCGCTTGTCAAAAGCAGAGCCTCGTCCGATGCTGTTTTCCCGTTGCCCCATGAGAAGGACATCTGCGCCCCCTCGGACGGCAGCGTGCCGAAGTCCACGTAGAAATGCAGGCCGATCCCGTCGGAAAGCGTCATTGCCGCCGCATCCAGCACGGGCGAGACGGGCGCCGTATAATCCGACCCGGAGATCGACAGCTCCTCTTCGGTATAGAGAACGTGCATTCCGTCGTCATAGTGATAGGTGAGGGTGTACTGATCCATGCAGGTAAACACGTACGTGCCGTCGTCCTCCAGCGTCGCATACCCCTTCAGGAACAGCTCATCGTCCGCGCCTGCCATACCTTCGTCACAGTTGGTCACGTCCACCAGATAGTTGGCGCCGTCGTCCATCGTTACAATGTTCCACATATGGGCGCCGCCATTGGAGTCGCCGGATACGGTATAGCACCGTATCGCGTCGCTGGTGAAATCGGTCAGGTCGCACAGGTACTGGAAGGCCTTGGCGTACCCTTCGCACACCACGTCGGTACCGCTGTCACCGTCAAATACCCAGATCGGCTGCCACGGATTTCCGTAGGGCAACGCACTGTCGGCGGCGGCCGGTGCGTTATACGCTACCATCGCGCACAAAGCGGCGCGGTATGCCTCCAGCTTCTCATAATCCGAGCGGTTGGCGTTGGCATCCACGATCTCCTGCGGTGTGGCGCGAACCGCCCACGCCGCGGCGGTCTCGGTAAGATCCACCTCGTAACTGTCCGCAGCGTATTCCTCCGCTACCGGCAGGCAGATCATCAGCGCCTCGTTCTCATCCATGCACGCCATCCAGCCCTCGCCCGCGTCATAAGCGGCAACGCCGAAATACACGTCGATCTGCGCGGTCTTGTCGTACCAGTACATTTCAAACGGGTGCGACGCGATCAGCAGCCGCATGACGGCAGGCAGATCGAACATCGCCAGTTGCGTCATGGCGGTCACGGCTTCCTCTGTGACCGCATCGTCCTCCACGATGGCGCTCACGCCCAGCTCCTCGGCAGAATACCCCTCCTGCTCCAGGGGAACGGCGGACGCCGGCAGCACGAACTCCGTACTGCTCCGTACGCCTGCGGCGACCTCTATCACCTGCGCCTCCAGCGCCTGATAGATCGACAATTCTCTGCCGGTAAGCCGATTGACCGTATTGCCCTGCGCTACCGCCGGGATCAGACTCGCCAGCATGACCACGCATACCAGCGCGGCCGCAATGCGTTTTTTCATACCGTGATNNCCTCCGTTTTTTTGCTCCGGATCCCGAAACGATCCTATCCGCCCTGCATCCGTTTTATTTCGCTCACAGTATACCATACCTGTGAAGTATCTGTCAATTTTTCAGAAAAAAATCTGACACTTTCTTCCGCGGTCCGACCGCTTTTTCGACCGGCTGTTTTCGCCGTATTTGCACCGGCAGACGCAATAAAACGGCAGCGCCGACATA
>DBWU01000032.1:11131-15097 GCA_002309395.1 Oscillospiraceae bacterium UBA1230 | reverse complement strand
CTGGAGATCCCACCGGAGGACAGCGCCGCCGCGCTGGCGGATTTTGCCGGCGTGAAGGGGCGAATGGAAGTGCTGGATACGCAGGGTCGGGACTTTACGGTGCTGATCGACTACGCCCATACGCCGGATGCGCTGGAAAACGTATTACGGACGGTGCGCGGCTTCGCCGCAGGACGCACCGTGGCGGTGTTCGGCTGCGGCGGAGACCGGGATCGCACCAAACGGCCGCAGATGGGCGCCGTCGCCGCCCGGTGGGCGGATTGGTCGGTGGTCACCTCCGACAATCCGCGTTCCGAGGCGCCGGAGGAGATCATCCGGGAGATCGTGCCGGGAATGTCCGGGGCACAGTACACCGTGGTGCCGGATCGACGGGACGCCGTTTTCTACGCATTAGACCGTGCCGGGCGCGGCGACGTGATCGTGCTGTGCGGCAAGGGGCACGAGACGTATCAGGAGACCGCAGAGGGCAAACGGCATCTGGATGAACGGGAGATCGTGGCGGATTGGCTCAAAAGCCGCTGACAGAAGAAGGGGTCGCCCCTGTGAGGGCGGAAGGAGTAAACGGTATGAGAATGGTCATTGCATTGGCGGTCGGGTTTCTGGTCACCGTCGCCGCCGGGAAGGTATTACTGCCGGTACTGGTAAAGCTGAAGGTGGGGCAGAGCATCAAGGAGATCGGTCCGACCTGGCATATGAATAAGCAGGGGATCCCCACCATGGGGGGATGGATGTTCATCATCGGCATCGGCGTCGCCGTACTCGGCGCCGGATGGCAGGGAATGATGACGGGAGATCTTTCCCACCTGTACGTCTTTTTATTCGCGCTGGTGTACGGCGCCATCGGGTTTGTGGACGACTACCAGAAGGTGAAGTATCACCACAATACCGGGTTGACCGCCTTGCAGAAGTTTCTTTTGCAGTTGGCGGCGGCGGTGGCGTTCCTGTGCCTGATGCGCTACGAGGGGTCGCTCAGCCCCAATCTGTACGTGCCGTTTTTCAACACGTATCTGGTGTGCCCGTGGATCGTATACCTCATCTTCGCCGCCTTTGTCATTGTCGGCACGGTCAACGCCGTGAATATCACCGACGGATTGGACGGCCTTTGCAGCTCGGTGAGCGTGCCGGTGGCGGTGTTCTTCGCGGTGATCGGATACCGCTGGGGCAGCGAATACCTGCAGTTGAGCGTTTTTGCCGCCGCCATGACGGGCGGCTTGCTGGGGTTTCTGGTGTATAATCATTTCCCCGCCAAGGTGTTCATGGGCGATACCGGCTCGCTGTTCCTCGGCGGCGCCGTGGCGGCGCTGGCGTTTGCCTACGATATGCCGCTGGTACTGCTGCCGGTGGGCGTGGTGTATCTGTGCGAAACGCTCAGCGATATTATCCAGGTGGGGTATTTCAAGCTGAGCCACGGAAAGCGTGTGTTTAAAATGGCGCCGCTGCACCATCACTTTGAAATGTGCCGGTGGAAGGAGCCTGCCATCGTGGCGGTGTTCGCCGCGGTCAGCGCGGTGTTCTGCGCACTGGCGTATTTCGGCGTAATGGACCGGTTCGGCGCGTGAGCGCGCCGCAGATCTGAGAAAGGAGGGAGAAACGGTTGACACGGGAGGAATACCGCGCGCTGAAGGAAAAAAAGCGCCGCCGCCAGGAAACGGAGCGCAAACACTATGAGGCGTCCAAGGGAAAAATGGATCTGCCGTTTCTTCTTTTGACGCTTCTGCTGACCGCCATAGGGTTGATTATGGTGTTCTCCGCCAGCTTCCCCTCGGCGTACTACGAGTCCGGGGATCCGGCGTATTATTTTAAACGGCAGGCGATCTTTGCCGTGTTCGGCATCGTCGCCATGTTCATCGTGGGTAAGATCAATTACCAGCGTTGGCGCGGCGCGGCAAAACTGCTGATGGGCGTGTCCATTTTCCTTTTGATCCTGGTGGTGATCCCCGGCGTGGGCGTTACGGTGAATAACGCCACCCGTTGGCTGGGCGTGCCCGGTACGGAGTTCCGCTTCCAACCCTCGGAGATCGCCAAACTGGGCGTTATCGTATACTTTGCCAACGATATCTCCAAAAAGAAAGACAAAATGCTGGACTGGCGTCAGGGGATCCTGCCGTACGCCGCAAGATTGATGGCGTTCGCCATTTTGATGATGCTCGAACCCCATTTGTCCGGCACGATCCTCATCGTAGGCACCGGCATCGTGATGATGATCGTGGGCGGCATACCGGGTAAGCTGGTGGCGTTAGGTCTGGGCGGCGTCAGCGTCGGGGCGTTTTTGTACGTCAAGCTGGTGGAAAGCGGCATCATCTCCTACGGCGCCAGCCGTATCGAAATGTGGCATAACCCGTGGCTGGACGCATCCGACGAGGGATACCAGATGGTGCAGAGCCTGATCGCCATCGGATCCGGCGGATTGCTGGGCGTGGGCCTGGGTAAAAGCCGCCAGAAGTTTTTGTATCTGCCGGAAGAGCATAACGACTGTATTTTTGCCATCGTTTGCGAGGAATTGGGACTGATCGGCGCCTGCGTCATCATGCTCATTTTCGCGCTGTTGATCATTCGCGGATTCTGGATCGCGCTCCACGCCAGAGACCGTTTTGGCACGCTGCTGGTGGTGGGCATCATCACCCACATCGCGCTCCAGACGTTTTTGAACATCGCCGTGGTCAGCGGACTGGTGCCCGCTACGGGTATCTCGCTGCCGTTTTTCAGCTACGGCGGCACGGCGCTGGCGCTGCAGCTTCTGGAAATGGGACTGGTGCTGAGCGTATCGCGGCAGATCCCGGCGCCGAGAAACGGGTAGGTGAGACGATGCGTGTGATCTTTACCTGCGGCGGTACCGCCGGACACGTCAATCCGGCACTGGCGCTGGCAGGATATATCAAGGAGCGACAGCCGGACGCGGCGATCCTGTTCGTGGGTACGCCGGGCGGCATGGAGCGGATGCTGGTGGAAAAAGCCGGCTACGATTTCCGGGGCGTGGAGATCTCCAATTTCCACCGCTCCATAGCGCCGCGTGAGGTGCGGCATAATCTGCGTACGCTACGCACGATGGTGTCCTCCCGTGCCGAGGCGCGCGCCGTTTTGCGCGACTTTGCGCCCGATCTGGTGGTGGGGACCGGCGGCTACGCCAGCTATCCCGTTGTCCGCGCCGCGGCGCTGGCAGGGATCCCCACGGCGGTGCATGAGTCCAACGTGGTGCCGGGACTTGCCACGAAATTGCTGGAGCCGTACGCCCGGCGGATCATGGTGGGGTTCGAGGAGTGCCGCGCCCACTATCGCCACGGAGAAAAAGTGGTGGTCACCGGGACGCCGGTACGGGGCGATTTCTTCGCGCTGACCCCGGCGCAGGCGCGGCAGAAGCTGGGTCTGGCGGACGATATGCCTCTGGTGGTATCCTTCTGGGGCAGTTTGGGCGCCGCCGGCATGAATGAGATCATGCTGGAACTGTTTGCGCTGGAGCAGAAAAACGGCCAGCCGTTTTACCACGTACACGCGGTGGGAAGCGCAGGCTGGCAGACGGTCAGCCGGGAGCTGGAGCGGCGGAATCTTGCCGGCCGCCCGGGACTTGACGCGAGGGAGTATATTTATGATATGGCGCTGTATATGCGCGCGGCGGATCTGGTGATCTGCCGGGGCGGCGCCTCCACCATCAGTGAGATCACCGCGCTGGGCAAACCGGCGCTGATCGTTCCGTCACCGTACGTGACAAACAACCATCAGGAGAAGAACGCCCGCGCGCTGGAGCGGCGCGGCGGCGCAGTGGTACTAAGGGAGAGCGAATGTACGCCCGAAGTGCTGTATGACACCGTCAGCGCGCTTTTAGCCGATCCGGCGCGCCGTGCCGGGATGGCACGGTGTATGGCGCAGATCGGCGTGCCGGACGCTACGGCGCGCCTGTATGAGACCGTGACGGCGCTGGTGCGGTGACCATCCTTACCGCGCCCTGCATAGAATGGCTTGAAAAAGCGA
>DBWU01000032.1:7361-11015 GCA_002309395.1 Oscillospiraceae bacterium UBA1230 | reverse complement strand
TCTGGAGGACGTGGACGCCAGTGCCGCCATACTGCGCCATTTGGGCTGTGCCGTGCGCTGGCAGGGCGACGATCTGGTGGTGGACAGTTCCACAGTGGATCGCTGGGATATTCCCGACGATTTGATGCGCCGGATGCGCTCGTCGGTGATCTTCCTGGGAGCCGTCATCAGCCGGTGCGGGCAGGCGCGTTTGAGCTATCCCGGCGGATGCGAGCTGGGACCGCGCCCCATCGATCTGCACCTGTCCGCCCTGCGGACGCTGGGCGCGCAGATCGACGAGCAGGGCGCCTGCCTTCATTGCCGGGGCGGCGCGGCGATGCGCGGCACGGAGATCGTGCTGAGCCTGCCCAGCGTGGGGGCGACGGAGAATGCCATGCTGGCGGCGTGTACCGCCCGCGGCACCACGGTGATCTCCAACGCGGCGCGGGAGCCGGAGATCGTAGATCTCCAGCGGTTTTTACGGAAGATCGGCGCGGAGGTGCGCGGCGCCGGCAGCTCCACGGTGATCGTGGAGGGGCGGCGAAAATTCCACGGCTGCCGCCACCGGTGCATCGGAGACAGGATCGCTGCGGCTACATATCTCGCCTGCGCCGCCGCCACCGGCGGCGAGGTGACGGTCCGCGGTGTGGATTACCGGCATTTGTCCACGGTAACGATGGCGCTTCAGCAAGCCGGCTGTCAGATCCACAGCGGCGAACAGGGCATCCATCTGCGCGCGCCCGGCGCGCTTCGGGCCGTCTGTCCGGTACGCACGGCGCCGTATCCCGGTTTTCCCACCGACGCTCAGGCGGTGCTGATGGCGGCGCTGCTGCGGGCAAAGGGAAGCACCATGTTCGTGGAGAATATGTTTCAAAGCCGGTATCGCCACGCGGCACAGCTTTTGCGCCTGGGCGCGGATATCCGGCTGGAGGGCCGCGTGGCGGTGGTGTGCGGCGTGGAAAAGCTCCACGGAGGCACCGTGTACTGCACCGACCTGAGGGGCGGCGCGGCATTGGCGGTGGCGGCGCTGCAGACGGAGGAGCAAACGGAAATACGCCAGATCCGCCATATCCAGAGAGGGTATGAGGATTTCAGCGGTACGCTGCGCCGTTTGGGCGCACAGATACAGGAGATAGGAGTATAGCGCGGTATGGCAAAACGCAAAAGAAAGGCAAGGAAAAACGGCAGAGGAAGGCTGGCCTTCCTCTACCGTTTGCTGGCGTTTTTGCTGATCTGCGGCGCCATTGCGGCGGCACTGGCGCTGTTTTTCAAGGTGGAACGGATCGACGTGCAGGGTGTGACGCGCTACACGGCGGAAGAAGTTGCCGCCGCCGCCGGCGTGGCGGAGGGGGATAACCTCTTTATGATGGACAAGTATGCCGTGGCGGAGCGGATCACCGAGGCGCTCAACTACGTGGAATCGGTGCATATCCACCGCACGCTGCCCGGCACGCTCCACATCGACGTGACGGAGTGCCGCACCACCGTTGCTATCGAGCAGGACGGAACGGTATGGCTCCTGTCCGCCACCGGCAAGGTGGTGGATACGGCGTCCGCCGTGGAGGGACACCCGGTGATCACCGGCGTAACGCTCCTTTCACCGCAGGTGGGACAGATCCCGGACGCGGCGGAGAAACGGGAACAGCGCCAGATGATGGCCTTGCTGCAGGCTCTGCGGAGCAAGGAGATGCTCGGACAGGTACAGCAGATCCATCTGGAGGACGATTCCGCCGTTACCGTGCGGTATCTGGACCGGTTTACCGTTCTGCTTCCGTGGGAGGGAGATATGGACTATAAGATGGACTATCTGCAAGCTGTGGTGGAGCGGCTGGAGAACAACGAACACGGTACCATCAACATGATGCAGGATGAAAAGGTGAATTTCATTCCCGATTGACGGGGTGTTTGACGCAGGAGGAATCATGGCGCTGTATTTTGCCACGCGAGGGGAGAACCTGTCGTTTTTAAAGCGGCTCTGGCAGGAGAAGGAGACGCCCTGCCCTGTATGCGGCGCCACGCTGACGCTGCTGCACCGCAAAGCGAAAAAAAGCAACACCGACTGGCGTTGTGACGGTTGCGGCACGATCTACCGCACCTTACATATATTGGACGAACTCAACGAAACCATGCCGTAATTCCGATGCAAAGGGGAACGCACCATGTATCTTTATAATTCCGCAACTCATAAAAAAGAACCGTTTACCACCCATACACCCGGCCGCGTGGAGATGTACACCTGCGGACCGACGGTGTACCACTTCGCCCATATCGGCAATCTGCGCTCCTACATTATGGAGGACGTGCTGGAAAAATACCTGCGCTTCACCGGCTACGACGTGAACCGGGTGATGAACATCACCGACGTGGGGCACCTGACCTCCGACGCCGACGAGGGCGAGGATAAGATGCTCAAGGGCGCGCGCCGGGAGCATAAGACGGTGATGGAGATCGCCCAATACTACACCGACGCGTTTTTCGCCGACTGCGCCAAGCTCAATATCAGGACCCCCGACGTGGTACAGCCTGCCACCGGGATGATCGAGGACTATATCCGCATCGTGCAGACGCTCCTTGACAAGGGGTACGCCTACGCGGCCGGGGGCAACGTGTATTTTGACACGGGGAAACTGCCCCGGTACTACGTGTTCAACGACCACAAGGAGGAGGATCTGGCGGTAGGCGTCCGGGAAGGCGTGGAGGAGGATACCAACAAGCGTAACAAAAACGATTTCGTGCTGTGGTTCACCAAGTCCAAGTTCGAGGATCAGGCGCTTAAATGGGACTCCCCCTGGGGCGTGGGGTATCCCGGCTGGCACATCGAGTGCTCCGGCATCTCCTTGAAGTATAACGGCGAGTATCTGGACCTCCACTGCGGCGGCGTGGATAACGCCTTTCCCCATCATACCAACGAGATCGCCCAGTCGGAAAGCTATCTGGGACACCCCTGGTGCTCCCACTGGTGGCACGTGGCGCACCTGAACACCGCCGACGGCAAGATGAGCAAGTCCAAGGGCGAGTTTTTGACCGTGTCGCTGTTGGAGGAGAAGGGATATGACCCGTTGGCGTACCGCTTCTTCTGTCTCCAGAGCCATTACCGCAAGAATCTGGTGTTCACCTGGGAGAATCTGGATAACGCCGTGGCGGCATACGAAAAGCTGATCGCAAAGCTCGCGTCGGTAGATCCCAAGGACGGCGCGGTGGACGCGCCGGCGCTGGCGGCGCTTGAAGAGCAGTTCCGCGCCGCCATGGACAGCGATCTGAACACCCCCAACGCCGTTACCGTATTTTACAACATCCTCAAAGCGCCCGTGAGCGGCGCCACCAAGTGGGCGGCGGTGGAGAAGATCGACGCGGTGCTGGGCGTGAAGCTGGCGGAAAAGGCCGCCGCGGCGCGACAGCGGATGGCAAAAGCCGCCCCGGCGGACGGCGGTTTTTCCGTGACTTGCCAAAGCGGCGAAAGCGACCCGGAGATCGAGGCGCTGATCCGTCAGCGCGCCGAGGCGAAACGGGCGAAGGATTTTGCCGAAGCGGACCGCATCCGGGACGCGCTGAAAGCGCAGGGCGTGGAGATCACCGACGTTTCCGGCGGCGTCACGTGGCGCAGAATTTCCTGAAAAAACAAGACTGCGGCGGAATCTTCCGCCGCAGCCTTGAGACTGTCAAAAAACGGCTCTG
>DBWU01000032.1:5828-7309 GCA_002309395.1 Oscillospiraceae bacterium UBA1230 | reverse complement strand
GTGGTGTCATTTGCCACGTACACGCCGCGGCAAATGACGATTCCACGTCTTCGCGCCGTGCGCGGCGCGAACTCTGCGAGGCTTTTTGACACGCTGAAGACTGCGGCGGGATCTTCCGCCGCAGTCTTACTCTGTTCGCTTATCCAAAGGTGCCGAAGGCGGACACGCCCAGAAGGCTCAACACCGCCATGATGCACCCTGCCAGCAGTACGCCGCCCATACACGCCAGAGTGCTTTTCTTCAGCCCCACGTTCAAGATGCTCGCCGCCAGCGTACCCGTCCATACCCCGGTGCCGGGCAGAGGGATCCCCACGAACAGCAGCAGCGCCAGAAACAGACCGCCGCTGCCTCTTTTTTGCAGCTTCTCGCCGCCGCGCTGACCCTTCTCCAGACAGAACCGGAAAAATCCGCCGATCACCGGCTTATCCGCGCCCCACTCCAGCACCTTCCGGGCAAAGAGATAGATCACCGGCACCGGCAGCATATTGGCAATAATGGCGATCACGTACGTCTGCCACAGGGGCAGACCGAAAAAGGTGCCGTAGGGGATCGCGCCGCGCAGTTCCACCAGCGGAACCATGGATACCAGAAAGACGATCAGATACTTCTTCAACATACGCAAGCTCCTGATAAGGTTTTGTCGCAGGAGATATAATATTATATTATACAATCGCCTGCGTGGCAAGGAAAAATTCCGACGGTTCGGGAAATCGGCAGGATGCACAAAAGGTTTTGTGCCGGATAACCGGATTATGGCGGTATTTTGCCGCGAATTTTCCAAAAGCGTATCGACAACGCACCGCGCCTCGGTTATACTGATTATAGTACATTGGGAGGGATTGCACAATGGCTGTTAGCGATTATATTGCGCTTCTGGGCGGCGTGGCGCTGTTTTTGTTCGGCATGGCGTTCATGGGAGAGAATTTGAAAAAGGTGGCTGGCAGCAAGCTGGAGCTGGTGCTGTACCGCTTGAGCAATACGCCCCTCAAGGGCATTCTGCTGGGAACCGGCGTGACGGCGGTGATCCAGTCCTCCTCCGCCACCTCGGTGATGGTGGTGGGTTTCGTCAACTCCGGGATGATGAAGGTGCGCCAGGCGATCGGTATCGTGATGGGCGCTATTCTGGGAACCAGTATCACCGGGTGGATCGTGGCGCTGTCCGCCCTCAACGGCGGCTGGATGGACCTTTTGTCCACCGCCACACTTACCGGCGTGATCGCCGTGGCAGGCATCATCCTGCGTATGGCGGGGAAGCGGCAGGCGGTGGTGCATCTGGGCGATATCCTGATGGGATTCGCCGTGCTGATGTTCGGCATGAGCGCCATGAGCGGCGCCGTGGCGCCGCTGAAGGAGGACGCCGTTTTTCTGGAGACGGTCACCGCGTTTTCCAACCCTCTGCTGGGCGTGCTGGCCGGCATACTGCTTACCAGCGTCCTGCAAAGCGCCTCCGCCTCTATCGGCATTTTGCAGGCGCTCTCCGC
>DBWU01000032.1:4946-5725 GCA_002309395.1 Oscillospiraceae bacterium UBA1230 | reverse complement strand
CTTTTGATCGACGTGCTGGGCGCGCTGATCTGGGGACTGGTGTTCTACGTCGTCAACGCGTGGATCGGCGTTCCGTTTTTCACAGCGTCTATGAACGCAGTGTCTATCGCGCTGGTGAATACCGTGTTCCGCTTTTTGACGGTGCTGGCGCTCACGCCGATGGTGGGCAGCATCGAGCGTTTGACGGCGGTGCTGGTGCCTGCCAAGCCGGAGCCGGACAGCCAGGATATGGACCGGCTGGAAGACCGCTTTTTGCAGCATCCGGCGCTGGCACTGGAGCAGAGCCGGCTGGTGATCAACGCCATGGCGCGGCGGGCACAGGAAGACCTGCTGGACGCGATAGCACTGCGTACCGCCTATTCCCAAAAGGGGTTTGATTACGTGGCGGAGCTGGAGAACACCATCGACCGCTATGAGGACAAGCTGGGTACGTATCTTATGAAGATTACCGGCACCTCGATCTCCCCTGCCCAGAGCGGAGAGGTCAGTGAGTACCTGCACACCATCTCCGACTTTGAGCGCATTTCCGACCACGCCCTCAATATCGCCGAATCCGCCAGAGAGATCCATGAGAAGGATCGCCGGTTTTCCGGCGAGGCGGCACGGGAGATGGAGGTGCTGGAGCGCGCCGTACAGGAGGCATTGCGCCTTGCGATCACCGCCTTTGTCGAGGGCAACACGGAACTGGCACAGCGGGTGGAGCCGCTGGAGCAGGTGATCGACCAGCTTTGCGACGAGATGAAGATCCACCACGTGGAGCGGCTCAAGCGGGGCGAGTG
>DBWU01000032.1:800-4876 GCA_002309395.1 Oscillospiraceae bacterium UBA1230 | reverse complement strand
TGGAGGTGCATACCGACCGGCTGGACAGCCACGCCTTTTTGCACGACGCCCGGCGGGGCGAGGCGTTCAACCGCCTGTTTGAAGCGTATGAGGCGCAGTTCGCCTTGTAGTACCGCACCGTACCGTTACGGCAAAAAAACCGCGACCCTGTCGGGTCGCGGTTTTCGGTTTCGCGGAAAAGAGCGGCGCGCTCACAGCGGCACCGGCGGCAACTCAATAGGCTTATGGTTACCGGGCGAAGTCCGGACGATCTCCTGCCGGACGGGGACGGAAACGCTAATGACCGGCGGTTGATACGCTTGCTTCATGGAAGCCCTCCTCATAAAAAGATGCCGAATCTGCCCCGCGGGGAAGCGCAAAGAGAGCGCGGCGGATTACAGCTTCTGTGACGGCGGCAACTCAACGGGAGACGTGCGAATAACGTCCTGCCCTGCCAACGGTGACAGTTCTACAACGGGTGTTTCATACAATTTTTTCATAGTGCCCTCCTGCAATACGATACGTGTTACTTACGATTGGTATGATTGTACTGTATTTTGCCGCAAAACACAAGTGCTTTTTCAAAAAAACAACAGGATTATTTTGGTATCACGATGCCGGATACTTCACGCGCAGGGTCGAAGGAACACCCTGACAGGGGGTGGATCTCGCCGGAGGCGAAGCAGGATAAAAAGGGAGATAGCTCGTCGATATTATCAAAACCCTGCTCGCCGCGGCGGTAGTGCATGGGGACGGCGATACGGGGACGGAGCTGACGGACCGTCTGCGCCGCCTGCACACCGGTGATGGTATAGGTGCCGCCCACCGGCAGGAGCAACACGTCGCACCCGGTGAGCGATTGCGCCTGTTCCGGCGTGAGAAGATGCCCCAGATCGCCCAGATGCGCCACGGTCAACCCCTCGGCGCGAAGGATATGCACCGTGTTGTCGCCGCGCAAGGCGCCGCCGCGGCCGTCGTGAAAGGTGTGCTGTTTCGTCACGGTGAAAGGGGAGGGCGCGGCGGCAGGCAGAAGCGTTACGGCGGCGCGGCAGTTGTGGTCAAAATGTTCGTGACTGCACAGGATCTGCTGCCCCGTCAGGCGCAGGGGCGGATATCCCGGCACGCCGTCATACGGGTCCAGCACCACGGTGTAGTCGCCGGAGCGGATAGAAAAACAGGCGTGACCGTGCCACGTGATCTCCATGGGAAACCTCCTTTTTGCCGGTTGGGGGTGCGGCGCACCCGGCGGATAATGACTGTGTGATCGGATAGATCGAAGAGGTACTGTAAGGGCGGCTGCTGCCAGCCGCCCCGTAATCATATTGCGGACAAGACGCCTTATTTCTTTGCCTTGCTGTCCACCACGTCGCGCACCAGCGCGGCAAAAGCCTCCAGCGTCATGGCGCCCAGATCGCCGTCGGAACGGTGGCGCGGCGAGACGGTGCCGTTCTCCATATCCCGGTCGCCTACCACCACCATGTAGGGAACCTTTTCAAGCTGTGCGTCACGGATCTTCCGGCCGATCTTCTCGTTGCGGTAATCTACCTCGACACGGAAGCCCTGCTCCTCCAGCTTACGGGCGGCGTCGGCACAGTAATCGCCGGCACGGTCGGTCACAGGCAGGAAGCGGATCTGCTCCGGCGCCATCCAGGTGGGCAGCGCGCCGGCGTATTCCTCAAGGAGATATGCCAGCGTCCGCTCATAGCAGCCGAGGCTGGTGCGGTGGATGATATAGGGCAGCGCCTTTTCGCCGTTTTCATCGGTGTAGTACATACCGTAACGCTGTGCCAGCAGCATGTCGATCTGGATGGTGACCAGCGTATCCTCCTTGCCGAACACGTTCTTATACTGAATGTCCAGCTTGGGGCCGTAGAACGCCGCCTCGTCGATACCGATATCGTACTTCACGCCCAGATCGTCCAGAATCTGACCCATGACGCGCTGTGCCTGCTCCCACTGCTCCGCCGTGCCCTCGTACTTGTTGTTGGGGTTGGCAGGATCCCACTGGGAGAAGCGGAAGGTGCATTTTTCCAGCAGGCCCACGGTATCCAGACAGTATTTGGCAAGATCCAGACAGTTTTTGAACTCCTCCTCCAACTGGTCGGGGCGGAGCATGAGATGCCCCTCGGAGATGGTGAACTGCCGCACGCGGATCAGGCCGTGCATCTCACCGGAATCCTCGTTGCGGAACAGNNGACGTTTCGCCCAGCCGCATGGGCAGGTCGCGGTAGGAGCGCTGGCGGTTCAAAAACACCTGATACTGGAACGGACACGTCATGGGACGCAGAGCGAAGCACTCCTTGCTCTCATCGTCCGGGTCGCCCAGAATGAACATACCGTCCCGGTAATGATCCCAGTGGCCGGAGATGCGGTAGAGATCCCGCTTCGCCATATAGGGCGTTTTGGTCAAAAGATAGCCGCGCTTTTGCTCCGTGTCCTCCACCCAGCGCTGGAGCACCTGGATCGTACGGGCGCCCTTGGGCAGCATGATGGGCAGACCCTGCCCGATATAGTCCACGGTGGTGAAATACTCCAGCTCGCGGCCCAGCTTGTTGTGATCGCGCCGGAGCGCCTCTTCCCGCTGACGCAGATACTCGTCCAGCTCCTCCTTGTTGGGGAACGCCACCGCGTAAATGCGCTGGAGCATCTTGCGGTTGCTGTCGCCGCGCCAGTAGGCGCCGGTGCAGGAGGTGAGCTTGACGGCGTTGCCCTTGATGCGCCCGGTGGAATCCAGATGGGGACCGGCGCAAAGGTCGGTAAACTCGCCCTGACGGTAGAAGCTGATGACGGCGTCCTCCGGCAGATCGTGGATCAGCTCTACCTTATACGGCTCCTCTTTGCTCTCCATAAAAGCGATCGCCTCGGCCCGGGGCAGCTCAAACCGCTCCAGCTTCAGCTTCTCCTTGCAGATCTTCCGCATCTCCGCTTCCAGCGCGTCCAGATGCTCACGGGTGAAGCTGAAGGGCGCGTCAAAATCATAGTAAAAGCCGCTGTCGATACTGGGCCCGATCGCCAGCTTTACCTCCGGGTACAGACGCTTGACCGCCTGCGCCAGCACGTGGGAGCAGGTGTGCCAATAGGTACGGCGATACTGCTCGTTTTCAAACGTGTACAGATTCTCTTCGGACATAGTTCGTTCCTCCTTGTGATCGGGGCAAAAAAACTCACCCCTGCGTTACTTTCAGGGGTGAGGTAAATGACTTACTCCACGGTTCCACCCTGCTTACGGCTTGCGCCGTCGCTCGTGTTCTCTGTAACGGGAGATCCCGGCTCCGCCTACTGGGTACGACCGTTGGGGGAGCGGCTCGGAGGGGGTGGCACAGTCGGCTTCCGGCGAGCGCTCTTGCACCGTGTGAGCGCCTCTCTGACGTCATGTTCCGACGGCGTTCCTCGTCAACGCCTGTTGATAATGATAGATGAATATAGCACGAAAAACCTGCCTTGTCAACGCCTTAGAGCAGTTTTTCCCGCAATTCCTCCGCCGTGCGGCACAGCTCCTTTACGCCGGAATCACGCAACTCCTCTGCCGTGCGGAAGCCCCAACTGACAATATACCCGTCCGTGCCGCTATTGCGGGCGGTCTCCAGATCTACCTCGCTGTCGCCCACGTAGGCGGCGCGATCGGGCGATACGCCCAGCTTTTTCAGCGTTTCCAGCACCGGGTCGGGCGCCGGCTTGCGGGGGTGGATCCCGTCGTCCCCCACGGTGAGAAGAGCAGGGAAGAACCGGCGGCCCAGCGCCTTGGCGGTCTCGTCCGGCTTGTTGGACACGATGGCGGTCTTCACGCCCTGCGCCGTAAGCTCCGCTACCAGTGATGCCATGCCGGGGTAGGGGCAGGTATCCACGCAGGGGTGCGCCAGATAGTACGCCCGGTATTCTTTCAGCACACGGTCTGCCTCCGCCTCGTCCGCTTCCGGGGGAAGGGAGGATCGGATCAGATGCCGGGCGCCGTTGCCGATAAACGTGCGGACTTCCTCCCGCGTACGGGGCGGATAGCCGTTTTGACCCAGCGTGTGATTCACCGCGCCGGTAAGATCGGCAAGGGTGTCCAGCAGCGTGCCGTCCATATCAAATAAAACCGCTTCGTATTTCATGGG
>DBWU01000032.1:0-587 GCA_002309395.1 Oscillospiraceae bacterium UBA1230 | reverse complement strand
GAGATCAGACCCAACAGCTCATAGGAGCACTGGATCAGCCGGTCAAGACCGGACTGAGCGATCCCCAGATCCGCCAGGAACATGGCGCGCTCCTCCGGATCGTCCAGCTCGGCAATGTCCTGCTCCAGCTTGGCGCAGATGGGAAGCACCTGCGCCCCCTCCTTTGCCGCCAACTCCGCGACCTGACGGTAGTAGCCGTTGGCGGCATAATCGGCAAAGCCGTCCTCATCCATATTGGCGGCGTAGATAACGGGCTTGAGGCTCAAAAGATCCGCGCCGGATAGAAGCGCCGCGTCCTCCGCGCCGCAGGAGAAGGTACGGGCGGATCTGCCGCCGTCCAGATGCTCCGCCAGAGCGCGGAACACGTCCGCCTCATGGAGAAATTTTTTATCGCCTTTAGCCGCCTTGACAGCCTTTTCCACACGGCGGTTCACCAGCTCCAGATCCGCCATGATCAGCTCCAGATCGATGGTCTCAATGTCGCCCAGCGGATCCACCGGCACGTTTTGGGACGCGTCCGCTACCACGTGCATGATATTTTCATCGTCAAAACAGCGCACCACGTGGACGATGGCGTCGGTGCGGCG
>DBWU01000018.1:11764-11888 GCA_002309395.1 Oscillospiraceae bacterium UBA1230 | reverse complement strand
ATCAACATGCTGGAGCGGCCCACCGACGGCACCGTCCTGGTGGACGGCCGGGATATGGGCGCCCTGTCGCCGGCGGAGCTGCGGAAGGCCCGGCGGGGCATCACCATGATCTTCCAGCAGTTCA
>DBWU01000018.1:0-11644 GCA_002309395.1 Oscillospiraceae bacterium UBA1230 | reverse complement strand
CAGCGGGTGGCCATCGCCCGGGCCCTGGCCACCGACCCCAAGGTCCTCCTGTGCGACGAGGCCACCAGCGCCCTGGACCCCAACACCACCGCCCAGATCCTCGCCCTGATCCGGGACATCAACGCCAAGCTGGGCATCACCGTGGTGGTCATCACCCACCAGATGAGCGTGGTGAAGGAGATCTGCAAGCACGTGGCCATCCTGGACAAGGGCACCGTGGCCGAGGAGGGGCTGGTCAGCGCCGTGTTCGCCGCGCCGAAGAGCGAGGCGGGCCGCCGGCTGGTGTTCCCCGGCCGGGTGGACGAGAAGGTCATCGACCCCACGCGGCGGGGCCAGCTGCGGGTGGTGTTCCGGGATTCCGCCACCACGTCCATGCCCCTGGTGGCCCGGCTGGCCAGGGAGCGGGACATCCTGGCCAGCGTCATCTCCGCCACCACCCAGCCCATCGACGGCGAGACCTACGGCGGCATGCTCCTGAGCATCGCCCGGGAGCAGATGGCCGGGGCCAAGGAGTTCCTGGCCTCGGTGGCCAATCTGACGGTGGAGGAGGTAGACGAGTATGTATAACAGCCTGTTTTCGGCCCAATCCGTGGCCGAGGCCCTCCAGTGCCTGAAGACGGAGATTCCCTTCGCCATCTGGGAGACCTTCTACGTGACGGTGCTCTCCACCGCTCTGGCGGTGGTGGTGGGCCTGCCCCTGGGCGTGCTGCTGGTGGCGGGGGAGAAGGGGGGCGTGCTGCCCCTGCCGGCGTGGCTGATGAAGGCGCTGAACGTGGTCATCAACCTGCTGCGGAGCATCCCCTTCCTGATCCTGATGATCATGGTGTTCCCCCTGAGCCGCCTGCTGATCGGCACCACCGTGGGCACCACGGCCACCATCGTACCCCTGGTGGTGGCGGCCTTTCCGTTCATCGCCCGGCTGGTGGAGAGCAGTCTCCGGGAGGTGGACCCCAACATCGTGGAGGCGGCGGAGTCCATGGGCGCCACGCCCCTGCAGATCATCTGCCGGGTGATGCTTCCGGAGAGCGTGCCGTCGCTGCTGAACAACGTGACCATCGCCCTGACCACCATCCTGGGCTACAGCGCCATGAGCGGCATCATCGGCGGCGGCGGTCTGGGCCAGATCGCCATCAACTACGGCTACTACCGCTACAAGTACCTGGTGATGCTGGTGGCGGTGATTCTGCTGATCCTGCTGGTGCAGATCTTCCAGACCCTGGGCACGAAGCTGGCGGTGAAGAGCGACAAGCGGCTGAAGCATTGAATGAAAACAGAACGGAGGATCGGACGGCGTGCCGGTCCCCGTTCTTTTTTTGGCGCCGTTTGCCGGGGAGTTGCATCTTTACAGGGCGAAGATAATATGGTATAGTCATATCATTATACTGGTATGCTATGGCAATGCGGCGGGAGGAGGTGCGTGCGCCGTGGGTGAAAAACAGCCGGTCAATCAGATCCGGGTGGGGGCGGTCCTGTCCTACGTGTCCATGGCGTTGAGCACCGTGATCTCGCTGGTCTATACGCCGGTGATGATCCAGCGGCTGGGGGACAGCGAATACGGACTGTATCAGGCGGTACTGCCGATCGTGTCCTATCTCAATCTCCTCAGTCTGGGTCTTGGCAGCGCCTACGTGCGCTACTACTCACGCGCCAAGGTGGCGCAGGACCGGCGCTTGATGGCAAAGCTCAACGGAATGTTTCTTCTCACGTTTGCGGCGCTGGGCGTGGTGTGCCTGGCGGTGGGCTTTACGCTGTCGTTCCACGGCGACGTGATCTTCGGCAGTAAGGTGACGGCGGAAGAGGCGGCGCTGGGTGAGCGGCTGCTGCGGATCATGACGGTGAACTCCGCCGTGTATCTCCCCTTGAGCGTATTCAACGCACATGTGACCATCCATGAGCGGTATATCTATCAAAAAGCGCTCAACATGGCAAAGCAGGTGCTCAATCCGCTGTTGATGATCCCTCTGCTGCTGCTGGGATTCCGCTCCGTGACGCTGACGGTGGTGACACTGATCTTTACGCTCGTTACCGGCGCGGTGGATATCTGGTACTGCTTTACAAAGCTGAAAATGCCGGTATCCTTCCGGCACTACGATCTGTCGCTGATGCGGCGGATGTGCGGCTTTACGTTCTACGTTTTTCTGGGCATCGTGGTGGATAATTTCAACTGGTCCATCGACCGGCTGCTGCTTTTGTGGTTCCACGGCAGCGCGGCGGTGACGATCTACACCGTGGCGGCACAGCTGAACGTATACTATCAATCGTTCTCCGCCGCGGTGACCAACGTGCTGACGCCGCGGGTACACCGGCTGGTGGCGGAGCGGCGGCCCACAAGGGAACTGGATACGCTGTTTATCCGTGCGGCGCGGCTTCAGTTTATGCTGCTGGCAGGGATCCTGATGGGGTTTGTGGCGGTAGGCAAGACCTTCGTGACCACCTGGGCAGGCGGCGATCGATTCGCTATCGACTACTTCGTGACCATCATGCTGTTTCTCGCCTCCATCTGGAGCAACACGCAGTTGGTAGGCTATGAGATCCTCCGCGCCAAGGGACTGCACCGTTTCAGCGCGTTGCTGGCGGCGGCGGTGGCACTGGGCAATACGGTGATCTCCATTCCGCTTTGCATCCATTTTCAGGCGCTGGGCGCCGCTATTGGCACCATGATCTCCAGCACCGTGGGTATCGTGGCGCTGAACTGGTATTTCCACCAGTACGCAGGACTGGATATCCCCCGGTTCTGGCGGCGGATCGTTCGTCTTCTGCCCTCTATGGCGATCCCCATGCTTTCGGCGGTGCTGATGGCGCTGTTCGCGCCGGTGCGCGGCTATCCGGGCGTGGTGCTGTGGGGCGCGATATTCGTGGCGATCTATGCCGCGTTTATGTGGTGCTTCGGCATGAGCCGTTATGAACGGGAGCTGGTGGCCGCGCCGGTGCGGCGGTTGCTGAACCGCCGGGAGCGATAGGGAGGAACGGTATGGGCAAAAAGAGCAACACCAAGGCGCGGATCGTGTCCGCGGCATGGAAGCTGTTTTACGAGCAGGGATACGAGGATACCACGGTGGAAGACATCGTGGCGGCTTCGGAGACCTCCAAAGGTTCCTTTTATCACTATTTCGAGGGGAAAGACGCGCTGTTGGGCGCGTTGAGCGTTCTTTTCGACGAGGAGTACGAGTCGCTGCGACAACGGCTGACGCCGGAGATGGACGCGGTGGAGCAGTTGGTATTCTTAAATCGGGCGCTGTTCACCATGATCGACAACACCGTGTCGCCGGAACTGCTGGGGCGGCTGTTTTCCTCCCAGCTCATCACACACGGAGAAAAGCACCTTTTGAGCCGCGACCGCACCTATTTCAAGCTGTTACAGCAGATCGTGCGGGAGGGGCAGCAGAGGGGGCATCTGCGGACCGATCTGTCCGCCAATGAGATCGTGAAGGGATACGCCATGTTTGAGCGCGGCTTGATGTACGACTGGTGTCTTTGCAACGGGGAATACGCCCTGTCGCGCTATGCCGGACAGATGATGCCCATGTTTTTACAGGGTTACCGCCCGGAGGAAAAATAAAAATTTTGTTTTTCGGTAGTTTTAGCGTCTATTTTTTGAAATGCCTATTTTTGTTGATATAAAAGGAATATTACAGATTTATGATAACAGAGTATAGAAAATCGTCTATACTCTGTTCTGTATTTACGAACGGAAAAATGTATGATACACTGTGACCTGTTCTAACGTAAAGGAGAGAGAAACTATGGCAACTTCTGATATCTGCGTATTGATCGCGATCGCCGCGTATCTCATCATGACCGTGGCGGTGGGACTGTATTTCAACCGCACGGGGAGCGGCGCTGATTCCGGCACGTTCTTCCTGGGCGGACGCAAGCTGGGACCGCTGGTGACCGCCATGAGCGCCGAGGCCAGCGACATGAGCTCCTGGCTGTTAATGGGTCTGCCCGGACTTGCGTACCTGTGCGGCGTGGCGGAGGTCGGCTGGACAGTGATCGGTCTGGCGGTAGGCACGTATCTGAACTTCCTGCTGGTGGCAAAGCGGTTGCGTGTGTATTCCGCCAAGCTGGGCGCTATCACCGTGCCGGACTTCTTCGCCCGGCGATATAACGATCAGCGCCACGTGCTTTCCTGCATCGCGGCGCTGGTGATCCTCGTATTCTTCGTGCCGTACACCGCCTCCGGCTTCAAGGCGGTGGGTACGCTCTTTAACAGCCTCTTCGGCTGGGACTATCACACCGCCATGATCATCGGCGCGGCGGTCATCATCGGCTATACGGTGCTGGGCGGCTTTTTGGCGGTGTCCACCACCGACCTGATCCAGTCTGTCGTGATGACGGTGGCACTGGTGGTGATCGTAGTGTTCGGGATCTATCAGGCGGGCGGCATTGACACGGTGATCGACAACGCCAAGGCACTGCCCGGTTATCTGGATCTTACCAAGGGGTACGATCCCACCGCCGGCGCGGCAGGAAGCTTCGGCGCGCTGCCTATCGCCTCTACGCTGGCATGGGGGCTGGGGTATTTCGGTATGCCCCACATCCTGCTTCGCTTCATGGCGATCCGGGATGAAAAGCAGATCAAGACTTCCCGCCGGATCGCCGTTATCTGGGTGGTGATCTCCATGGCGGTGGCGGTGGCGATCGGTATCATCGGTTACAGCGTGTCCGCGGCAGGAAAGATCGACGTGGTGGATTCCGAGACGATTATCGTTAAGCTGGCAGGTTTCATGAGCAGCTTCGGTATCCTGCCGGCGCTGTTGGCAGGCGTCATCATGGCAGGTATTCTGGCGGCGACCATGTCCACGGCGGATTCCCAGCTGCTGGCGGCGGCCAGCAGTATGTCCCAGGATCTTTTGCAGGATTTCTTCGGCATCAAACTCAGCCGCGAGGCGTCTATGCTGGTGGCGCGCGTCACGGTGCTGTTGGTGGCAGGCGTGGGTATCGTGCTGGCGTGGAACCCCAACAGCAGCGTGTTCCGCGTGGTGTCCTTCGCGTGGGCAGGATTCGGCGCCGCCTTCGGACCGGTGATGCTTCTGGCGCTGTTCTGGAAGCGTTCCAACCGCTGGGGCGCGCTGGCCGGTATGATCACCGGCGGCGGTATGGTGTTCGTGTGGAAATTCCTCATCGCGCCCATGGGCGGCATCTGGAACATCTACGAGCTGCTGCCGGCGTTTATCGCGGCGCTCATCGTGGACGTGGCGGTGTCGCTGATCACCAAAGCGCCGTCCATCGAAGTGACCGATACCTTTGAACAGGTGAAAAAGGGGTAAATCGGTAAAACCATATTAAACGCGCCGCCCGCTATCAGATAGACGGGCGACGCGTTTTTATATGGCTGTATCATCTGTCGGTGTCCCCACTGCGGAGAATGATGACCGAATCATCTATATTATCAACCATTTCTGCGACAGCTCGTTCATGAATCATATGGATCTTTACATTAAGCTCATCAATGCGAGCCTGAATATCGTCAATCGCAGATCGGATTTCCTGCATGGTATACGTATAGTGCCGCACATCAATTTTTACAATATCCATTGTATGTTTATTCTAACTCCTAAATAGAATTATTTTAGATTTATTATAACATCAAAAACGGCATAATACAATAGTAGATTTTAGAATAGATACATAATAAATCTAAAATGAGGTGCAGTATGAAAAGTATATCTATTCGCATTGATGATGAACTGCTTGATAAGCTCCATGTCATAGCTGATTACGAGGGGCGGTCTGCCAACGGTCAGATCGTGGTTTTGATTCGCCGTTGTGTGGATGCGTTTGAAAAGAACCACGGAGAAATCGGAAAAAAGGAACGGTAAACCGCCATATCAAAAGAGCCGCCCTGTACGAGGCGGCTCTTTTTGCCGTATACGCGTATTCTATTTTTTTCCCTTTTCCTCGGCTGTCGGCGCAGGAAGCCGACCGATCAGCTGACCTGCCAGCATATCGGCAAAGGAGGATACCAGCACGCAGCCCCACGCCAGACGGCGGACGGCCTCCTCGCCGTCACCGCCTTGCTTTTGCGCCAGCGCATGGACCTGTTCCGTGAAAAACTGCGCCGATTTGGAAAACTGCGCCGAGAAATCCTCATAGGCGCTCCGCGTCGCCGCCTCGTCAGCGTCGCCAGGCAGAATACGGGGCATATCG
This sequence comes from Oscillospiraceae bacterium UBA1230, assembly GCA_002309395.1. Taxonomy (GTDB): domain Bacteria; phylum Bacillota; class Clostridia; order Oscillospirales; family Oscillospiraceae; genus Vescimonas. The sequence continues at coordinate 5,494 of DBWU01000018.1, read as the reverse complement.
GCAATGCCCACCGTCTGCTTCATGGGCAGGATCATCAGAAGATGCGCCAGATGCGTCCTGTGATATTTCCGCTTTACCGGCGCCGGCATGATCTTCAAGCGCACGTAATTGTTGATCGCCGAGGCGGACACGATGTGCCCGTCCTTATCCGCAGGGAGGAACCGCAAGTATTGATCCAGCAGCGTTATCACCTGATCCATATACAGCCCGAAATCCGGCAAAGCCTCCCACGACGGCAGTGTGGCGGCGTCCGTCAACCCCTCCGGCAGTGTGAATACGTCCTGTTCCATGCCGTATCCGCTCCTTTCCGCGCACCTGTGGCGCGATCATTTGAAACAATTATACCAGAGAAGCATCAATCCTGCAATAGAATATTATCAAAAAATGTGTTGACACGGATTTGCTAATATGCTATATTAGATATAGCGAGGTGATGTATCATGTCAATTGGCGTTTATATCTACGGTGACTCGTTGATGAAGGCCACCATGCCGGATCAGTCGTTCCGTTATCATTTTCATCTGGCGGAGCTGTTGCCGCGCTATGTGAAAGAGGGGGTCGAGCTGGTGAACCGCGCCAAAATGGGCGCCACGGTCAGCAAGGGCAGGGCGCTGGTGGCGCACGACGTGGAGCGCGGCATGGCGGCGCGCTACGCGCTGGTGGCGTATGGTGGTAACGACAGCGACTTTGACTGGGCGGCGATCGCGGCGGAGCCGGAAAAGGAGCACCGTCCCCGTACGGAACTGGCGGAGTTTCGCCGGGTGCTGGGCGAAACGGTGGACGAACTGCACGGCGCGGCGGTACAGCCGGTGCTGATGACCCTGCCGCCGGTGGACGCCAAGCGATATTTGGATTTCATCTGCCGGGGCGGTTTGAGCCGGGAGAATATTCTCCGCTGGCTGGGAGATGAACAGAGGATCTACCGCTATCAGGAGGCGTATTCGGACACGGTGGCGGATTTTGCTGCCGAGCGCCGTTTGCCGCTGGTTGACGTGCGCCGCCCGTTCCTGCTGGATCGGCAGTTGCCGCGTTTGATCGCGGAGGACGGGATCCACCTGACCCTGCCGGGCTATACGAAGCTCTACGATATCCTCACCGGCTGGTTCCGCCGGGAGCTGCAAGCTGCCGCGGTGTAGGGGGACGAGGGGCGAAGCAGGGAATAAAGCAGAATAGCAAAAGAACGGATCTCCGTAGAGACCCGTTCTTTTGTTGCTTCTGGTGCGATGAGGTTTCAAAAATCAATCTCATACTCAATGACCTTTTGACCTTCATTTTGCACTTCGCTTAATACTGATGTGCTACCGGACAAGCTCATAGAATGGATAGCGGCATCGATTTTGACTGCCTCTTCTCTGGAAATGCCGGACGACTTATTCAACGATAGGGTATACACTTGGTGCTTCATGGGATTCTTGTGCATCCTCATATCAATAAGAGTCTGAATGGTTGAATCCTCTTTATAATATGAAAGGGAGGGGAGAGTGGGATCGTGACCTTCAAAATCCATCTCGGCCGCAACTTCAATTGTTGAATAATCCTTACTGGCGTATCGGCTGGAAGCGTGGAGATGCAGCATTCTTTTTTTTCCGCCGTTTGCCTCTACTACATGGGAAGAAGATTCTCTTTTCTGCTCTTTGAATGTGATACGAAAATGTGTGGCCCCCAAATCCTGTGCAATTCGCTGTAACTCACCAACACGAGCTCTTTGCAGGTACTCAAAGTATTCATCAAACGCAATGTAGTACCCAGGGTCGATTGGGTCAACATAATACAGCTCGCTATGATCGTTGGGATATAAGGACAGAGGAAAAAGAGCAAGATCTTTTCTGAAGATATTAACAACATTGAGATCCCCCTGTACCGACATATAGCCGATAGAGCCCCGGCATACATCGCTATCCAACCGACGCTTATCCATTTCTGTAAGGCGGATCATTTTTGACAGCGTAAAGCCTTCCTGCTGAATATCGCTTGCAAACAGAGGGCGTAATGTTTTCATATCCGATAAGCGTCGACTTTCGCCTATCTTCCGGCTTAACTGTGTGCCAATTGTTTTTGCGCCTTCTGCAATTTTTCCTGCCGTCTTGGCTGTGACGGTCTCAACGCTTTCAGCGAACGATGTAAAACCCTTGCGTGTGATTTCTCCGTCGTGATCGTGGTCGTGATCGTGGTCAACGGCTTTGGTAACAATTTCTTTTGAGGCTGTAACAGCCTTTTTTGCTTTGTTGCCGGCAACTGTTGCCGCTTTTTGTGCATTTTGAGCCAAAGAACTGAATATGCTCCCGTTCACTTTTCCATCCAAACACTATCACTCCTTTTTCCGGTATCATCTGATGACATGCAGAAATTGCGAGCTCCCACCGCACTCTATTTCCCCAATTCTGCTACCCACTTGCCGTACTTTTCCAGATTTGCGTCGCGCTGGGAGGCGTCGGCGCCGATGGTGAGGATGTAGACCTTGATCTTCGGCTCCGTGCCGCTGGGGCGTACCAGAATGGTGGTGCCGTCGCACAGCTCATAGCGAAGCACGTTGGAACCGCGCAGTTCCATCTCGCTGACCGCGCCGCTTTGACAATCTACCACCGAACCGTCCGTATAATCCTTACGCACCTTGACCGCCACGCCGGCGATCTCCGCAGGCGGCGTCTGGCGCAGGGACGCCATGAGCGCTTTCATCTTCGCCACGCCGTCCAGACCCGGCATGACCAGATTGTGGGTCTTCTCGCCGTACCAGCCGTATTTTTCATAGAGGGCGTTGATGGCGTCATAGAGCGTCATGCCACGGGTGGCGTACCACGCCGCCATCTCGGTAAGCAGCATGGAGGCGGTCACCGCGTCCTTATCCCGAACGTAGTCGCCCAGCATGTAGCCGTAGCTCTCCTCATAGGAGAAGATCACCTTGCCCTCGCCGCGGCTCTCCAGCGCGTTCTTCTTCTCCGCCATGAACTTGAAGCCGGTGAAGGTGTCATAGCACGTTACGCCGTTTTCCTCCGCCACTTTCCGCGCCATCTCCGTGGTGACGATGGTTTTGAGGAGTACGGGGCGCTCCGGCAGCGTTCCGGCGCGGCGCAACGCGCCGATCAGATAGTCCGCCAGCAGTACGCCGGTCTGGTTGCCGGTGACGGGGATGAACTTGCCGTCCCGGGCGCGCACCATAATGCCCACACGGTCGCTGTCAGGGTCGGTGCCGAGGATGAAATCCGCGCCCACCTTGTCCGCCAGCGCGATGGCAAGATAGAAGCCCTCCGGATTCTCCGGGTTGGGGGACACCACGGTGGGGAAGTCGCCGTCCAGCACCATCTGCTCCTCCACGCAGTACAGATGCTTCACGCCCAGTGCGCGCAACGCCTGGGGTACCAGCTTATGGCCGCAGCCGTGGAACGGCGTATAGACCATCTTGAAGCTGTCCGCCACCGACGCCATGGAGGCTCGATCGTTGATCATGGCGGTAACCTCGGACATAAACGCCGCGTCCGTTTCCTCGCCCATCCATTCGATCAGACCCTGCGCCATTGCCTCGTCAAAGGGGAGGCGCTTCACGCCGTCAAAAATATCGATCTTCTCCAGCGCCTTGGCGATCGCGTCGGCATGGGCAGGGGGGAGCTGCGCCCCGTCCGACCAGTAGACTTTATAGCCGTTATACTCCTTGGGGTTGTGGCTTGCGGTGACGTTGATACCCGCCTGACAGCCGTAGTGCCGCACGGCGTAGCTCAATTCCGGCGTGGGACGCAGGCTCTCGAAAATACGCACGTGGATCCCGTTGGCGGCGCAGACCTCGGCGGCGGCACGGGCAAACTCCATGGAATGATTGCGGCAGTCCATGCAGATCGCCACACCGCGGCGCCTGGCGTCCTCGCCCTCGGCGGCGATGATCTGGGCAAAACCCTGAGTCGCCCAGCGGATCACGTATACGTTCATCTGGTGCAGACCCATTTTCATGGTGCCGCGCAGTCCGGCGGTGCCGAACTCCAGCGGCGCGTAAAACCGGCTCTCGATCTCTTTTTCATCACCGGCGATGGCGCGAAGCTCCTCACGCTCCGCCTCAGTGATGGCAGGACTTTCCAGCCACTTCCGATACTCCTTGCGATAGTCCATATCCTTATCCTCCTCATCGTCTATGATCTTCGCGCTCAAAAGAGCGATGGCCTCCTCGTGCATGCTCTCCGGCACGTACAGCGATGTGCCGAAGCCGGAAAAACCGTTGATGACCTTGCCGGCGCCGCCTTCGCCGGGATAGAAAGGAAAACTGGGGATCCCGTAAGCGGCGAGAAGCGACACCGTCATATCCACGCTGACAGGATCGTCAAAGGTGTGGCGCAGGATCACCGCGCGATCTTTTTCGCCGTGACTGTCGGTGGGCCAGGCGGGAAGATCAGGGGAAAACGCCCACGTATCCTTGCTCATGGTAAATCCTCCTTATTGCAAACTACTTGTGGTATTTACTGCCGCGCTGGATCTGGTAGGCGCGATAGAGCTGTTCTAAGAGCATGATCCGCGCCAGATGGTGGGGAAACGTCATAGGCGACATGCTGATCCGGCGATCCGCCTGACGCTTGAGGGACTCATCCAGACCGTAACTGCCGCCGATGAGAAACGCCACGGCACTTTGCCCTGTGAGCGCCAGAGCGGACAGATCGCAGGCAAGAGCTTCGCTGGAACAGGTCTGACCTTCGATACACAGGGCGATCACAGCGGAGCCTTTGGGAATTTTGGCGCGGATCGCGTCTGCCTCCAGCGAAAGTGCCCGACGGATCTCGGCAGGGGAGGGGTCGTCCGGCAGGCGCTCCTCCGGCAGTTCGATTACAGCGAAGTTGCACAGAGGACGCAGGCGCTTTTCGTATTCCGCCGCCGCGTCCGCGAGGTATTTGTCCTTTATGTTTCCCACGTATACGATGTTAAACTGCATAAGCGCCTCCCAAAACATAATGATACCACAGAACACATGGTAAAATCAAGATTCGGCGGCGATTTTTTTGTTTTCCCCGCAAAATTTGCGTTTGATGTTGACTTTTTCGGTTAATTTTTGTACAATAAAAGCAGAAAATCTATATTTTGAGAGGTATATTATGATCGCAAAAAAACCGCCGATGGGCTGGAACTCGTGGAACACTTTTACAAAGGACATCAACGAAAAACTAATTTTCGAGACCGCCGACAAAATGGTCGAAGAGGGGCTTCTCGACGCGGGATACGAATATCTCGTGATCGACGACTGCTGGTCGGAAAAAGAGAGAGACGAAAACGGTCAGCTCGTCGCCGATCACGTAAAATTCCCGCACGGGATGAAATACGTCGCCGACTACGTCCACTCGAAAGGACTGAAATTCGGCATGTATTCGTGCTGCGGACTTATGACGTGCGCGGGATATCCCGCTTCGTTCGGTCACGAATTCGACGATGCGAACTACTTTGCGTCGGTCGGCGTCGACTACCTCAAATACGACAACTGCTACCATCCGTCGAGCGAGTCGAAGCTCAGCTACGCGAGAATGGG
>DBWU01000044.1 GCA_002309395.1 Oscillospiraceae bacterium UBA1230 | reverse complement strand
TCGCCGGCATGCTTGGTTTTTACGTCGTCCAGCACCTTTGCCAAATAGGCATTCATATTTGCATGTCCTCCTAATATAGCTGTGCTATTGTTTCTTCTTTTGATATCTGTTGTTTTTTTAGGCGCGGTACGCTTCTGTCACAACGCGCGTATCTACGGTGTATCGTTTCATTGCTTCCTCGTCAATTTCCACGCCCAGACCCGGGAGGGTTGAAAGCACCGTTTCCCCATCCGCAGGATGGATCTGGGTATGGAAGGAGCAGATGTCGCTTTGGAGCCGATTGGGTGAAAAATATGCGTGTCCGATGGAGGTTATCACGTTCCGGCACGTCACACCCAACTGCAGGCTGGCCGCCTCGGTAATACCTTCTTCGATCATGGAGTTAAAAAACACCTTAACGCCATTAGCGGCGGCATAGTCGCAGATCTCCTTCGCCGGCTTGATGCCGCCGTTTTTCGTGACCTTGATGCTGAATACGTCCACGGCTTTGGCTTCCACCAGATGCTTGGCGTCCTGTAGTGTCATCACGCCCTCGTCCGCCGAAAGCGGTATGTCGATGGCACGCCGAATCTCCGCCATGCCCTGCACGTCCCAGCTCTGTACCGGCTGCTCAAAGAACAAAATATCCAGTTGGCGGATCTGCTTCCAGTAGCGGATGGCGGTATCCACGTCCCAGCCCTGATTGGCATCCACGATCAAAGGGTAGTCTCTACCCACCGCCTCGCGGACAGCGGCGGTGCGCGCCGCGTCCAGACGCCAGTCCGCGCCGCCGATCTTGATCATGCAGCCGTCGTACCCAAGGCGTTTCGCCTCCAGCACCTCCGCCGCACTCTCTTCCGGCGTGGAGCCGCCGATGGACCACATACAGCGCATACTCTCACGCCGTTTTCCGCCCAGAAGCTGATGCACCGGCATCCCCGCAGCCTTGCCCCAGACGTCGTAGCACGCCATGTCGATGGCGGACTTGGTTAAATGCTGGTTGCGAATACATGCGTCCATAGTGCGGTGGATCTCGTTAAGATTGGTGGGGTCTTTGCCGATCAGCATCGGTGCCAGATGCTTTTCCAGAATCAGCGCGGAAACCTCGGCGCTGTCGCCGGTGAAGAGCGGCCACGGATCGCATTCCCCGTACCCCTTGATCCCATCGTCTGTATGTAGTGTCACGATGACCGGCGTCGCCGTGCTGAACACACCATATTCACGGGACAGGTGATACGGATGCAGCAGCGGCACCGCCAGCGTGTCGATTTGTACCTTTGTGATCTTCATAGTGTCTCCTTGTCAGCTCGGTGCAACGTTTTTTCCTATCGCGCAGACACCTGTCACTCGCTTAAACTGAGGATATTACAATTTCTATGTAACACCTAAATGGCGATGGAACCTATGGTTGTCGACCGCCTTCCTCGCCTTGCTTCCAATAAGATTCCAGCGATCTCACAGATCGGTTGCTGGAATCTTGCGCTGCAGTACCCTTTTATGTGTGGTAACTCATTGGTGGTACTCAGTTTTCACAGATGCTCTCCACGATGGTGCGGATGTTTTGCGCCACGGCGTCGATCTCCTCGTCGGTAGAATTGATGTTGATGCCCGTGCCGGAGCCAAGACCCTTGTCCACCACGCCTACGGAGATATTCACCGCACGAAGCAGAATGTCGTCCGTCTGCGGCAGCATGTGCTTCTCATAGTGGGTGCCGCTCTTGACAAAGGGATGGTTCGGCGACCACATCTTCTTATCCAGTATCTGTTCCATGTTGTTATAGACGTGCCAGCCGGACTTGGCAATGGGCGCGGTGCCTGCCTTCTCGCAGAAACGCGCCGCCCGCTCCTGCGTGTCAAAGAGCAGTGTCAGGAGGGTCGCACATTCGCCGGGATCGTTGACGGTGCGGAAGCCCACGCCGGGCAGTCCCTGCAACTGGTTCTTCAAACGCGCCTTCTTGGCACGGAGCAGCTCCAGTATGTTATCCAGCTTCCGGCACTGCGCCAGCGCCACCGCACCGCTGAGCTCGTTCATGCGCAGGTTCATGCCTACCAGCGAGCGGTTGCCTACCTCCACGCCCATGCGGCAGGGCTTGTGCCCCTGATCGTGGAAGCCGAAGGCGCGCTCATACAGTAAATCGTCCGAGCAGCCCACAAAGCCACCGTCACCGCTGGTGATGGTCTTAAACACGTTGAGAGAATAGGCGCCCATGTCGCCGATGGTGCCTACCCGCCGTCCCTTATAGGACGCGCCCACCGCCTGACAGCAGTCCTCGATCACGGCGAGGTCATGCTTCCTGGCGATGGCCATAATGGCGTCCATATCACAGGGATTGCCCAGCATATGTACGGGCATGATCGCCTTCGTCCGGGGCGTGATCAGCGCCTCCAGCTTCGTGGGGTCGATGGTCAGCGACTCGTCGATCTCCGCCAGCACCGGCGTGGCGTTCATCAATATAATGGTGGAAATGGAGGCGATAAACGTATAGCCGGGCACGATCACCTCGTCCCCCTCGCCGATGCCCAGCGCCGCCAGACAGCACAAAAGGGAGCCGGTGCCGGAGCTGGTGGCCACCACATGCTTGTGGCCGAGCCGCTCCGCCATCTCTTTTTCAAAGGTCACGACCTTTGCCTGAAACCCATCCACGCCGGGCGTGCCATACCGAAACAGTCCGCCTGCCTCGATTACATCCATCAATTCCTTCTTTTCTTCCGCGCCGAATACATAGGCGCCGGGTCCGCCTGCCATTTTTTTGTACCTCCTGATTTATTTTATGTATTTTTTAATGATCTGTTGGGAAGCCCCTTACGGCAACACACGATACGGCACCACGCGATAGGCGTCGTACGCCATGCGGAAGGCTTCCGCGTATTCCACGCCGCACTGGGTACCGCGGAACTTTGCCAGGGTAGTGTAGCCCTCAAAGAAGTCTTTTTTCTCGTCGCCTAAAGAGTCCTTATAGTTGTCCTGCATCCAGAGAACCTGGCTCTTATGTTCCGACATCATTGCAATCTTGGTTTCCATTTCCTCTGAAATGTCCACCCACTCCGTCGGCTCAAAGCCAATGGAGTGTACCGGCTCAAAATACACCACCAGAGGGATCTTGTCATACGCCGGAGACTTGGTTTTGATCTTCTCAACAGGGATCATAACGGGAATATCCGTCACGATCTTGCTGGTGAGCATGTGGTCGGGGTTATAGTCCTTGGGGCTGTGGGTCAATATCACGTCCGCCTTGCAGTAGCGCACCAGATCGATGAATGCCAATCTTGCCGCCTTTTCCTCAAAAAACATCTCGTCGTCGTAGTCAAGACAGATATACTCCGCGCCGATGTGCGCCGCGGCGCGGCGCGCCTCCTCCTTGCGGATGGCGGCAATTTCCTCCATAGGCAGTGTGGCGGAACCCACGTTCCCGTTGGTGGCCGTGGCGGTAAACACCTTGTGACCCAGCTTGGCGTATTTCGCCAGCGTGCCGCCGCAACTGCTTTCCACGTCGTCGGGGTGCGCGCCGATTGCCAGAATGTTCATTTCCAAATCCTCCTACTGTTTTGGTGCGGTGCCGGTAAGGTTCTCCGCACATTTTTTCTTTTTTATTCCTTCAATACCGCCGCAAATGCGCCGTAAGGCGCTATGGGTGCGTCCAGCCGCAGCGTTGTTCCCGCCAACTTACCCGCCGCGCCGCACAAGGTACCATCGCTGTAAGCGCGAGACAGCTTCACGCAGGGTTCAAAAACGGGGTCCGGGGAAATGTTGACAAACAGCACCGCCGTTTCGCCGCCGCCTTCCTTGCAGATCTGATAGAGCCCCGGCGCCTTTTCCATATACGCCGCCGGGCGGCAGAACTGCCGGAGCTGTTCACCGCGCAGATAGGACGTTAACGCATTGTCCCGGTGGGATAGCTTATCCGCGCAGAAGGTATAGACCAACAGCTCCGTGTCACCGCTCCGGTAGGTGTATGCGGCGGGTCGGCAGACGCCGCCTGCTTCAAACTCGCTGACTAAGCAGGCGTCGTCGCGGAGCGTCACATGATAGTATCCCTGTGCCGACACGCCGGACAGACGGATCCTCTCGCCTCCGGCACGCTCAAACGCGGGACTTTCCGCCTCCGATGCGCTTGAAAAGCCCATGTCAAATCCTCGCTCACGCAAGATGATTGCTGCTTTCATATCGAGAATGGCCTTGGCCGGCAGTTTATCTATATACCGGGCGTCTTCGCCAAATACGATGCCGCACGGCGCGTCCTCGCCATACACGGTGGGGATTCCGTGGATGCCCAGCAACTCTGCGCCGCGATGGAAGTGTCCGCGCATGATGTCCTTCTCGGTGGCAGATTCATCGATCTCCGCATGTTCGATCTTGCAGGGTTCATTAAAAACACGAACCCCGGAAAATGACTTTTGGGTAAAATGTTTTTCAATAAAATCATAGAGGGGCTGATGGTACAGCCGGTGCCGCAAATATCCCGTCTCATAGGCGGGCGAGGCAGTGTAATCAAAGAGATAGGACAACTCGCCCACGCCTGCCTCCGTTGCCAGCGGTAAGGCAAAACATTCCAGCAACGATGAAGGTACATTGTAACGCGGGCGGGGATGGGAATCGTTTTCTATCAGCACGTCAACATCGCTGCCGCGGCAAAGTGCCGATTGAAAACGCGCTTCCTCAATGACGGCTGCAAGGGGCTGTCCTGCGAACCGATCTACAAACGGCGCCGCCCAGTAGGGCGCGCCTGTAAAGCGCAAAACCGGCTTCGTTTTGCCTGCCAACACTCGCGTCAGGGTGAGAGCGTCCACGCCCTCGATATCCCATGAGGTGTAGCCGGCGCAAAAACCCATGCGGATTTGCGGATCGACTTGATCCACCGCGGCGCGCACGCGCTGGGCAAAGCGGACAAGGGAGCGCCCCATGACCGTGTGCCAGGCGCGGCGGTATTGGTTCCCGCCGCCGGTAAAAAAGAGCGCCTTCCAATCCTTTCCCGCCAGAGATTCCTCCAGCTCCGCTTCCAAAAGCGAAAGATGCCTGTCGCAAAAGCAATCCAGTCCCGGCCGCACGGACAGACAGAAATCGTCGTCCAGCAGGATCATATCACAGCCCACGGCTGCCAAATCGGCAATGTACGCCATGTAATCCCGTGTAAACTGCTCATTCTCCGGGCAAAACGCATCATGCCCTGACCGTTCCCTGCCGGTGATAGAGCGCAGGGGCGTATACGCCGCGCTCACGGCGTGCCCGGCTTCCGACAGCGGATCGCCGAAGCCGAACGCCTGCGTCCACAAGCCCACGGCATAGCCTGCCGCCTGGAAGGCGGCGGCGTTTTCCCGCAGGCGGAACAGCTCCTGCCGCCGCTCCTCGCCGCGCAGAAAGAAGACGACACGATCCACCGCCAGGAAAATGCGCTTGACCGACAACTTTGCCAGATCAGGCAGATATGCCTCCGGCGTATACGCTGTGACGGCGCTGTTCATCAGAGGAATATATAGCTCACTCATAGTAAATCACTTCCTCAATACCCTGTTGTCTTCTTCCAAATTTGCCGGTTCCATAGCGGACTGGTTTTTCCTTTATTCTTCAAACAGGTCATAGGTTTCGAGAATGTATTTCCCGATCTCATAGAGCAGTTTTTCGCCCATTTCGCAGATCTTGATCGGCGCGGCGGTAAAGCGGTTTCCGTAGATCTGAAGCTCCGGATGGTTTCTCAGGCGCTTGAAACCGTAGAAAACGTTGTCTGCCTCCATCGTAAAATAGCCTGTGTAGCCAATTTTTATAAGGGCGGTGAGGATTTCATCGTAGTTGGTTTTGCCACTCAAGGGAAGCTCGTGCGTATCCTCTCCGCGATTATCATGTATATGAAGTGCCCTGAGATCGTTGCCCAGATCCATAATATCCTGATACTGATGCCCCTCTATGGCGGCGTGACCCACATCCCAGGCCGCGTGGACCAGGGGATGACCGCAGTAGTCAATGAATTCCTTCATCTCTTTCCCTGTGAAAAAGAACCACTTTTCACCGGCGTTCTTTTTGCAACTGTTTTCCACAAGCAGATTGACGCCGGTTTTTTCAAGAACGGGAAAGAGGTCTTTTAGAACGTCCAGATTCGCGGCAAAATATTTTTCCTTATCCTCAGGCCGATCGTAGAGCAGGCTTCCGGAGGTGCCGGTGTGGATAACGTTGTTTTTGATCCCCAGCCGCGCGCAGACCTCGCAGGACCTCGCCGTGGCCGAAACGATGCGCTCTCTTCTTTCCCCAACGCTCAGCAAATTGGTGTGACCGGGCGCGTGGGCCTGCACAAATTTCACGCCCAACCGCGCCGCCTCGTTGCCAAGCTCGTCAACTCTTTTTTCCCAATCCTCTCCGGCGTAGACCCAGCCGGGGTCGTCGCCGGAATACATACTCAGATCGATATACTTAAAGCCGGCTGCGGCAACGGCTCGCAGTTTCTCGATGTCGCTGCCGAAACAGGACGCAAAATCGCCGGTTGTTGTTGCAAGTCTCATAAAATGCAGCCTCCTTTTTTACACATTTAGTGAAAATGATACCATTGGAAATCGTCTTTTTCCCACTGATCCGGCCGCATTACACCGGCGCGATCCTTTTTGATTTACCGCTACGCCATTTTTTCCACGGAAGCACGAGTATGAAGCCCGAAGCCATCAATCCCGCCCACACCAAAATCAAGGTTTGCCATCCTATCGCAGAAATGGCATTTGCAAACAGCAGATTTGCCAATGCGGCAGCCAGGTAACTGAGAAAATCCAAATAACCTGTCGCAGTGGAAACCATACCCGTTTCACCCAGACTGGGGCAGTATACCTCCCACAGGATTCCCGAAGCTCCTTGGTTCATGGCAATGGCTGCCAGAACGAAAACAATGTTGACCGCCTTGTTGCTTATGGCAAACATCATAAAAAAGCTGAGCATGCTCATAGAAAACGCAAAGATCAAACTCTTGTTGCGGTTCCTCTTGAAAACTCTATCATACAAAACCAGGTTATTGAAATAGGGAGCTGCCGACAGCACACATGTGATGACGGTAAAGATGGTTGCGGAGTGACCGGGTGAAAAACCCAAATACTGGGATAAGTAGGTTGGCACCCAAAACAAAACCGAAGTTCGTACAATTCCGGTGAGCACAGAGATGAAAGAATACTTGATGATCTCATGCTCGATCAGCGCCTTTATGCCTCCGGACTTTTTCTGTTCTTCTTTCTGTTTCCGGTATTGCACGACTCTCTTCTCTTCAAGAAAAACCATCAGAAGAAAGAATACTGCTCCCGATATCACCGCCATAGCGCCGCAAATCACAAATGCGGCTTTCCATTGGAAATACATCGCCACAATGCCTGCCGTTGGCGAGCCCAACAAACAGGCAAATGCCAATGCCAAACAGCATCTGACTGCATAGATATCCTTTAAATTCTCTGCAATAACTTTCATAAGCGGGGCATAAATCGTAGAGAGGGCAAAACCCACCAGGGTGTATGCAACAAGGATGCCCGTATGGGACTGTATCAGCCCCAAAAGCGCAATGCCGACCCCTGCCGCCACCAGCCCGCCGCTGACCAAATATTTTGCCTTGATCCGCTCGCCGATCACACCGTTTATCAATTGCCCTACGGCATAGCTGATCATATTGGCGGTTGACAAGACTCCGATAAATTCCACGGTGATATCCGTTGTTTCTACGATTTGCGGAGATAACACACTTAAAATATTTCTGACAATATAGCAAATCCAGTACGACAAGGCGCTGACAGTTCCTATCATAAGCGCACTCTTCGTCTGTTGATTTTTGAAAATACCCATTCCCGCTCCTGAAAACAATCAAGTAATCTTACACGACAGCGCCGCTATATCGGCACGTTGCTGACACTATGGGAAAATCCCGTCTTTCACGCCTTCTCAGGATAGACCTGCTCCAACGCGATCCTAAATTGTCTGGCATCATTCATCAGTTGGTATTCCATGCCATATCTGGGGCGGGTCCATGGCGCTGTCATATATCCGTAAAGACGCTCCTGCGCAATCACTTCTTTTCCCAGCTTCATGGTTTCCAGCGCGCTGACGCGGACGCCCTCCGTTGTGGAGCAGCAGGGAACCTGATCGAACCCCGCTTCCTCCAACACCCGGTACGCATCGTACTGTGTCTCCTTATACGTGCCGTCCGGATTCTTGCGAATACGGTTGTACCAGAAGTTAGACAGCAACACGGATTTCGGCATTTTTTCCAGAAACTTCTCCGGGTGACGCCACACATAATCCGCCCAGATCCACGGTCTTGCACCGACCTTCTCGCAGACGTCCAAAAGGTAATAAAGATCGTGCCACCACAGATCATGCTGGCGGATACAGCAAAAGGCCAGTCCCGCCTGAAATTCCGCAATTTCCTCGTCCATTCCCAAGTGGAAATACCGGGGGTGATCAAATAATTCTGCCACTTCCTCAATCAGATCTTTACAAACCTGATAATACTGCGGCGTAGACAACATTCTGGAGTAGACGCCGAGCCATGCGTCATGGCCGGCTGAGAAATTCAGTTTAGGGATCGGCGTCAAGCCGATGGCGCGCATATGGTCTAATTCTTTTTTCAGTTTTTCCTTTGACCATGCGCCTTTTATGGCAATCTCGGGGTGCGTTTCATACTGTACGCCATCTCCCAAATCTATTAGTACAGTGTTGATGCTCTGGCTGGGCAAAAAATCGATCGTCTGCCGCCATACCGCATCATCCAGGGTCAATTCCGCTTCATATTTTGCATAGGTCATGATGCCGCCCGGATCGCCCCACATATTTTCACCGAGATGCATCAAATATGCCCACATGAACTCATTTTTCATGTCATATCCTCCTATCAGCGGTATTTCGGCGCATTCCAGATCGGATTGCCCATTGCCAGCCGAAGGTTGCGCGTTACATCATAGATTTCCGTTCTGTAAAACTTATAGTCTCCCGTGTCCATGGCGACATGGGTCGGTTCTTCACAGGAGATCGGCTGTGAGAATATGATCTCCTCATCAGCCCACACGTCCAGCCGGTACTGATGCTCGGGATTACGCACACTCTTGTGGAATTTCCCAACGCCGATCACCAGGCGCTGCCCGTTGAAATCGCACATTCCGCCCATCTGCGTGTCGCCAATGCACATCTGAATGCCGACCGGCCCGGCGGTGAAATCGCCTTTGCGCAGATGGCTGACAAAGCAGGCGGCCTTTTTCTCCTCGGCATAGATACTTGTCAGCGCCCAATCGTGGGCACACTCGTGCATATCTCCGCCTGCGCTGACCCACATGCGCGCGCCTTTTTGCAGGAGCTGCCGCCATACCTCGTAATCCTTTTCCGAGCGTTCCCCTTCCAGTTGAATATAGATCCCCTCAATGGCGACCTCATCCCGCAGCCACCAATCTGTGACGGGACCGCCTACAGACGGAGCGGTTGCGTAAGGAACCTGCCGCGGATGCGGGAACACAAAGAACCCGCCCAAACGCTTTACTGCGTCTATCACTTCTCCCAGCCGCTCCTGTGTGAAGCCCGGATATTTAAAGTGTCCCTCCGGGCCGCCGGTGAACTGATACTCCGGGAATTCTTCCAGAAGCGCCTCCAACTGCTTGGGATCGGAGAAAACCATATTGTAATGAATAATTCCTGCTTCTTCGCCATTTTCTCTGAAGATGTGTGCGCCGGGTTCTGTTCCGCCGATGAAGATCGTGTCATCCCACTCCGGCAGATACATGTGGCGCACCTGCCTGTGGTCCAGAATGGTGGCGAAATCCATCTCCTGTGCTTCCAGCGCACCCTTCCAATGCTCCAACGGGCGGGCACCATCGCTGGTGCCCCCCGTTGAAGCATGGTCATGCAGTTCGCCCTGATATAAGCTGCGGCCTCCATATATTTTTTCAAGAAGCGTAAAATCCTGTTCCGTCATGTAACACAATGCCTTCACTTTCCATTCATTTTTGTCCCGCTCTGCAATGGACAGGGCGACTGCATCAGGTTCTGATGCTTATTGCACGTTGCTGTTCCAGATGGGGTTGCCGATGGCAATGCGCGAATTCCCCGCTGTGATATCAACCACCACTACACGGTAGAAAGCACAGCTTGTATCTGCATCGAAGGCAATCTCCGTCCCGGCAACCATACCGGTGGTGCTATTCACCGTCAGCTCTTTTCTGCACACAACGCCCTCGCTGCTGATGACATCCAACCGATACTGGTGGCTCAGATCGTTGGCAATGGTATGAATCTTCTCCACATCGATTACCACGCGCTGGCCGGAGAAGTTGCAGGTGCCGCCCATGGCGGTGTTGCCGACGCACATCTTGATGCCCGCGGAGCCTGCCACGAAGTCACCGGCACGGAGCTGATCGACGAGGTAACCCTTGTCGGAAACCGCATCAGAGGTTCCGTAGATACTGGTAAGCGACGTGTTGTCCAGATTCGTATGGTTGTCGTTGCCGGCACAGGCATAGATCTTGGCGCCGCTTGCCAGCAGTTCTTCCCAACCGGCATACATTCTATTATCCCACTCGTGATTACCGGCAGTCAACTTTACCTCAAACCCGATACCGTTTACACCGAAGTCGTAATCGGCAGATACCTTGTGCGTGTCGCCGTCCAGTGTAAACGGATGGGGCAGCACGAAGAATCCGCCTGCGTTCTTCACCGCTTCCATCAGCTGCGCAAAACGCTCCCGTGTGAAGTTCGGATAGGTAAACTCAGCCGAGCCGTTATTGGTTCGCCCGTCACGCGATTTCGTCCATCCGGGATTCCCATTTGATCCTCCATAGTTGAACTCAGGAAACGCATTCAAAACCTGTTCTAACTGCGCCTTGGTTCTGAAGAGCATATTGTAATGCAGTTGCGTGCTGCCGCTCACCGTGGAGGGGACCCATGTGCCCGCCTCCGTGCCGTACACCAGCTTGCTCTTATCCCAATTAGCAGAATCAATATGACTTGTCTGCTGGTGATCGAGACTGTTGGCAAAATCCAAGCCAAGCGTTCCCATCTGGTCATACCAAACGGTAACTTCCACATAACCGTCGGAGGTGCCGGCATCGCTGCCAACGCTGGTGTCGGCGTGGTTATGCAGCTCGCCCTGATACAGCGTGCGGCCGGTATACAGCGCAGCAAGCTGCGCTGTATCCGCCGCGTCGGCGGCCAAGTCCACCGCGATCGTACCGCTGTATTCGTCCGCGAAACAGCTCAGAACGGGGAAGCTGTCCGTCCTGCAGACCCAGTGCCCCTGCGCACTATCCGCAGTAAAGAGATACGCGATTTTCTCCGCGGTCACGGATTTCAGACCGACCACATCCGCCAGGTTCTGCCTGGTGCAGGTGGGATAAGCGGTGGTATCATCGTTCACACCGTATACAAGGTGCTTGCCACAGTTGAGGGCGTGGCAGTTCGTAAGCGTGATCGACCCCGTATTGCTTGCATAGCCCACAAACAGGCCGTTGTGTCCGGCGCTGCCTGAGGTATACGTGGGATTGGTGTGGTTCACGCTGTTGGAAATACTGATCGCCACATTCGCCTGCCCGACAAAGCCGCCCACGTTGTCACTGGTATGGGTAGTCTTATGCGCCACTTCGCCCGTATTCAGGCAGTTGTCGATGGTAGCGCCACCGCTCTGCACAAGGCCGATCAATCCGCCCACACGGCCCTTACCGGCCACGTTCATCGTGGCGGAGCCGGCAAAGGCGCAATCTGTCATGGTAACAGCCTTGTCGTATCCGTTGGAGCCGATCAGACCGCCCACGTAGTTGTTTTGACCGTACACAACGGCCTCGCTGTAGATCTTCTCAAAGGTACCGCCTGCACTGCCGACGATACTGCCGAGGTGTTGGCCTGTGGTGGTAAGATAGCTGTTTTTCAGCTTGAAGTTCCGGATGACCGCACCGGAATCCGTGCCGCCGAAGAGACCTTGATAGTCCGCCGTTGCGTTCAGGTACACGCCGGAAATGGTATACCCCTGCCCGTCAAAGGTGCCGGCAAAGCGGTTGGTGGTGCTGCCGATGGGCGTCCACGCCGTGGGGGAGCCGGTCATGCCGCTCGCGCTGGCAACGCAGCCGGGGTTCAGGTCGATATTCGCGCCGAGCCGCACGGTCTTGCCGGCGAAGTTCTCGGTCTGGGACAGGGCAGAAAAGACGTAGAGTTCCGCGGCAGTTGTCAGGGTGAAATCCGTTTCCTCCTCGTCATACCAGCCCGCATTGACCGGGATCGTGCCGTTGCTGTATTCGTCCGCGAAATAGCTCAGAACCGGCAGGCTGTCCGTGCTGCAATCCCAGTGTCCCTGCGCGCCGGACGCAAGGAAGAGATTCTGAACATTCGCCGCAGTCAGGGATTTCAGCCCTGCCACATCCGCCTTGTTCGGGCTGGTGCAGGTATCGTATGTGGCATTGGATACGCTATACACGAATGCCTTGCCGCCGTAGTTGATGGCGTGGCAGTTTGTAAGCGTTATCGTGCCGCTGCTGCCGACGAACAGACCGTTGCCGCTGCCTGCCGTATAGGCGGCATTGGTGTGGTTCACGCTGTTGGAAATGCTGAGCACGGCACCCGACCCGCTCATCTGGCCGACAAAGCCGCCTGTGTAGGCGCTGGCGACGCTCACCTTATGATATACCTCGCCCGTATTCAGGCAGTTGTCGATGGTAGCGGTACCGCTCTGCACGAGACCGACCAATCCGCCCAGACGAGCCTTTGCCTCGTTCATCGTAACGGAACCGGCAAACCAGCAATCTGTCATGGTAAGATTCTTGCCGTATCCGTTGGCGCCGGCCAGACCGCCCACGTAGTTGTTCTGACCGTACACAACGGCCTCGCTGTAAATCTTCTCAAAGGTACCGCCCGCGTAGCCGACAATACTGCCGAGCTGTGTATTTGTGGTGGTAAGATAGCTGTTTTTCAGCTTGAAGTCCCGGATGACCGCACTGGAATCCGTGGCAACAAACAGGCCTTGATACTGATTGGTGTTATTCAGGTACACGCCGCGGATGGTGTGACCCTGCCCGTCAAAGATGCCGTTAAACCGAACGTCAATGGTTCCGATGGGTGTCCACTCCGTGGGCGTACCGGTCATGCCGCTCGCGCCGGCAACGCAGCCGGGGTTCAGGTCGATATCCGCGCCGAGCTGCACCGTCTTGCCGGCAAAGTTGGTAAGCTGGGACACCGCGGCAAAGCCGTAGAGATCCGCGGCATCCGTCAGGGTAAAGGTATCCGCGCCTACCTCATACCAGTCGGTATCATAGGGAAGCGTGCTGTACTCATCTGCAAAGTAGCTCAGGATGGGCAAGCTGCTCTCACTGCAAAGCCAATGTCCCTGCGCGCTACCCGCGAAAAGATTCTGAACCTTTTCCGCCAGCAGGGATTTCAGCCCCGCCACAGTTGCCACCGCCTGTCTTGTGCAGGTAGTGTACGCGCTGTTGGATTGACCGTTCACGAGTGCTTTGCTG
Organism: Oscillospiraceae bacterium UBA1230; assembly: GCA_002309395.1. Taxonomy (GTDB): domain Bacteria; phylum Bacillota; class Clostridia; order Oscillospirales; family Oscillospiraceae; genus Vescimonas. Next base: position 2,275 of record DBWU01000044.1, on the reverse strand, counting down.
TAGGGATCAACGGCGTGGCAGTTCGTAAGCGTTACTGCGCCGCTGCCGTATCCGACAAACAGGCCGTTGCCGCTGCCCTTCTGATAGGACGGATTGGTGTGGTTCGCGCTGTTGGTGATGGTAACGGCGGCCTGGGCGGTTCCGACAAAACCTCCCGCGCCAGCGGTACCCAGGGTGCCGGTGTACTTATGCGCCACCTCGCCCGTATTCAGGCAGTTGTTGATGGTGAAGCCGCCGGATTGCACACCGCCGGTCAGTCCGCCCAGATAGCTCGCTGCCGCGTTGATCGTGGCGGAGCCGGCAAAGACACAGTCCGTCATGGTAACAGCCTTGCCGGATCCGTTGATGCCGATCAGGCCGCCCACATAGTTGCCCTTACCGTATACAACGGCCTCGCTGTAGATCTTCTCAAAGGTACCGCCTGCATTGCCGACGATACTGCCGAGCTGTGTTTTTGTGGTGGTAAGATAGCTGTTTTTCAGCTTGAAGTCCCGGATGACCGCGCTGGAATCCGTACCGCCGAACAGTCCCTGATAGTCTGTCGTCGCGTTGAGATACACGCCGCGGATGGTGTGACCCTGCCCGTCGAAGGTGCCGTTAAAGCGGGTGGACGTGGTTCCGATGGGCGTCCACGCGGTAGCAGGCGCGGTAGAGCTGGCCGTCCAGCCCTCGTTCAGGTCGATATCCGCGCCGAGCTGCACCGTCTTGCCGGCAAAGTTCATGGTCTGAGCCATGGCGGCAAAGCCCAGCAGCTGGTGGGCATCCAGCAACGTGAAGGTGGTCGCCGTGCCGTCGCCGTACCAGTCAAGACCCAGCGTTCTGGTGGTGGTATACTCATCTGCAAAGAGGCTCAGAACCGGCAGGGTGTCTTCCGTGACGACCCAGTGGCCGGCCGCCGACTCCTTTGTGCCGTCGAAGAGCGCCCGGATCTTGGCATAGGTTTTATAGCCGCTGAGGCCCTTTGCCTGCGCTGTGGTGAATCTGCCGCAGTCGGAGGGGTCACTGGTAACGTACACAAGGGTCATACTGGCGTTGTTGTTATTCTTATACAAAATCGAGTGGCTGTTGGAAAGATTCAACGTACCCGATTGCTTATAGCCAACGAGATCAGCAATATTACCTGTTTTGCTGCTTCCTCCGGCTTGATACGGCTCACCGCTGTTGACACTGTTCGTAATGTTCACCGTGGCCGACGCCATATGCCCGATAAAACCGCCTACGCCGGTCGTGCCGGGTGTGCCTTCCAATCGCACAGGGGCTGTATTCAGGCAGTTGTTGATCGTGCTGTTGTGGGTAACATCACCGATCAGGCCGCCCAGATAGCTGGAATTGGTTTTGATCGTAACAGAGCCGGCAAACCAGCAGTCGTTCATGGTAACGCCGCCGGATGCCGTGGCGCCGATCAACCCACCCACACGCTGCAGGCGAGCTTCCACAATGGCGTCGCTGTAAATCTTCTCAAATTTACCTGCCGCCGTTCCGGCTATGCTTCCGAAATTATTGTGGCCTATATTACCTGTATTGGTATAAAGATAGCTGTTTTTCAGCTTGAAATCCCGGACAGTGGCGCTGGCGGCTGTGCTCGCAAAGAAGCCTTGCCCCGCCACAGTCGCATTCAGATACACGCCGGAGATGGTGTGTCCCTGGCCGTCAAAGGTACCGGCAAAGGGCGTGGACGTAGTGCCGATGGGCGTCCACACAATGGCACCCTCCCCTGTCGGCGCAGCCTTGCTTGTGGCTTCCCAGCCCTCGTTCAGGTCAATGTCCGCCGTCAGCTTGATCTTCCAGCCCTCATAGTTCTTACTCTTAGAAGACGTGGCAAAATCGTACAGCTCCGAGGCGGTGCCGATGAGAAGGTTGTTGAAGCCCTCGCTCTCGCTGATGACGATATCACGCTTACCGTCGCCGCCTGCGCCGCCATTGCCGGTCACTTCCGTGCCGTCCATGGTGATCCAGTAGGGCTGGAACGTCAGCGTCGAGCCGAATTTCGCCTTGGCGATCGAGAAGTTATAGGCGCAGAAATACATGGATTCCGGGCTGAACACATCGGGCGTATACTCAAATTCACCCAAGCCGTCCGTACCCTTGATGGTGGTCGCCACGCGGGTGGTACGGAATTCATCACCGTTCACGTCTTTCCGTACGCCATCCACCCATACGTGGAAGCCGATCGCCTGATAGTGCCGGCTGTCGATGGTGGTCACCACGCGGATCTTCATGCTGCTCATGTCCTCGTTGGCGTCAGCCGTCAACTGATACTTGGCTTGCAGCACGT
>DBWU01000019.1 GCA_002309395.1 Oscillospiraceae bacterium UBA1230 | reverse complement strand
CCCTCCTTGCCAAGGACGGTTGCCTCAACTTCTTCTCCGGTCCCTCCGACCCCAACTTCTCCGCCAAGTTCAACTTCTATAACGTCCACTACGCCGGCACCCATATCGTGGGCACCTCCGGCGGCAACACCGAGGATATGAAGGAGTCGCTGGATATGATGTCCCGCGGCCTGCTGGATCCCGCCATTCTGGTGACCCATATCGGCGGACTGAACTGCGTGCCGGAAACCACGCTGAATCTGCCCCATATCCCCGGCGGCAAGAAGCTGATCTACACCCATATCGATATGCCTTTGACCGCCATCGCCGATTTCGGCGAGCTGGGTAAGACCGATCCTCTCTTTAAAAAGCTCCATGAGATCTGCTCGAAGAACAACGGTCTGTGGTGCGCCGAGGCGGAAAAGGTCCTGCTGGAGGCCAAGGCGTGAAAATCTACGATCTGAGCTTTATCCAGGCGTTTATGTACAGCTGTCAGGACGGCTGGCAGCAAAACTGGCACGAGCGCAACGGCGGCAACCTCAGCTACCGGATGACCGACGAGGAGGTCCGGCAGGTGCTGTGCCTGAACCAGACCGCGCCGGGCGCGTGGACGCCGATCGGCGTATCGGTGCCCCTCCTTGCCGGGCAGTGGTACGTCGTCACCGGCTCCGGTAAGTATTTCCGCCACGTACAGCACGCGCCGGAGGACTGCCTCGCCATCATCGAGATCGACGGTAAGGGCGAGAACTACCGCATCCGCTGGGGTCTGGTACACGGCGGTCGGCCCACCAGCGAACTGCCCTCCCACCTGATGAACCACGAGGTGAAACAGCGCATCGGGCAGACGGATATCCGGGTCATCTACCACAGCCACCCTGCCAACACCATCGCCTTGAGCTTCCTGTTGCCGCCGGACGATGAGGTGTTCTCCAAAACGCTCTGGGGCATGATCTCCGAGTGTGTGGTGGTGTTCCCCGACGGGATCGGCGTGTTGCCGTGGATGGTGCCGGGCAGCCGGGAGATCGCCGAGGCGACCAGTGAGCTGATGTCCAAATACGACGTGGTGATCTGGTGCCAGCACGGTATCTTCTGCGCCGGGAAGGATCTGGACACCGCCTTCGGACTGACCCACACGGTAGAAAAGGCGGCGGAGATCTTCATCAAAGTCCGTTCCGCCGGCGGCAACACCGACAACGCCATCTCCATGGAGAATATCCACCGGCTGGAAAAGGCGTTCCTCGTCAAGGCGCAGGACGACTTCGGTCACCGGCAGGTACGGGATATCCACACCGCCGGCGAGGGCTATTCCTTCCGCAAGGGCGAGGAGGACTGACCCCCCCATTTTGATAAGGAGGCTGACGGCATGAAATACTATCTCGCCATCGACATCGGCGCCTCCTCCGGCCGCCACATCGTTGGCTGGCAGGAGGGCGGCGAGCTGCACACCGAGGAGGTCTATCGCTTCCCCAACGGCGTGCAGGAGCAAAACGGGCACCTGACGTGGGACGTGGAGGCGCTTCTATCCCACGTGCAGTGCGGCATTGACAAGGCGCTGTCCGCCTTTGGCGCCATTGAGAGCCTGTCCGTGGATACCTGGGGCGTGGACTACGTGCTGCTCCGGGGCGAGGAGAGCGTTCTCCCCTGCTACGCCTACCGGGATAACCGCACCGAGTCGTCCATCCCCAAGGTGCATGAGAAGGTGCCCTTTTCGGAGCTGTACCGCCGCACCGGCTGTCAGTTCCAGCCCTTCACCACCATCTATCAGCTCTATGACGATCTGATGCAGGGTCGGCTTTCCGGCGTGACCGACTTTTTGATGCTGCCGGAATACCTGATGTACCGACTCACCGGCGTCAAGGCGAAAGAGTACACCGACGGTACCACGACCGGTCTTGTCAGCGCCGAAACCGGCGAGTTCGACCCGGATCTGATCGACGCGCTGGGTTTCCCCCGTCATCTGTTTCCCCCGTTGTCCCAACCCGGCACGGTGATCGGGCAGTATAAGGGGATCAGTGTGGTGCTGTGCGCCACCCACGATACCGGCTCGGCGGTGGAGGGGATCCCCATGGAGGGCAACCACCTCTACATCTCCTCCGGCACCTGGTCGCTGCTGGGGATCAAGACCCCCAAACCGCTGACGGATTCCGCCAGTGAGGCGGCCAACTGGTCCAACGAGGGCGGCGTAGGCTATAACCGCTACCAGAAGAACATCATGGGCATGTGGCTTATTAACCGCCTGCGGGATGAGCTGTGCCCCGACCTGCCCTTCGGTGAGATCGTGGACGCGGCGAAGGCGAGCGCCTTTGATGAAACGGTGAACGCCAACGATCCCGCGTTCCTCTCCCCCCGCAGTATGAAAGCGGCGTTTGATGCGGCGCTCTCCCGTGCGCCGGAGGACGTGGGCGGATACTTCCGCTGTGCCTATCGCTCCCTGGCGCTGTGCTATCGGGACGCGATCCGGGAGCTGGAGCGCAACACCGGCTTGCAGGCGGAAAAGCTTTACATCGTCGGCGGCGGCGCGAAGAATCAGTTCCTCAACGATCTGACCGCCGCGGCCACCGGCAAGCAGGTGGTGGCGCTGCCCATCGAGGCCACCGCGCTGGGGAATCTGAAGATCCAAATGGAACGATAAGGAGGTATATGTATGAGCTACAACGAGGCAAAAGCCAAATACGCCGCCCTGGGGATTGACACCGAGGCGGCGATGGAACGGCTGAAAAACACCCCCGTTTCCCTCCACTGCTGGCAGGGTGACGACGTGCGCGGCTTTGACACCGACCCCAACAAGCCCCTCACCGGCGGTATCCAGACCACCGGCAAATATCCGGGCCGCGCCCGCACTCCCGATGAGCTGATGCAGGATCTGGAGGTGGTGCTGTCCCTGATCCCCGGCCGTCCCAAGCTGAATCTTCACGCCAACTACGCCATTTTTGAAAAAGGCGAATGGGTGGATCGGGACAAGCTGGAGCCGAAGCATTTCCAAAAGTGGGTGGATTTCTGCAAGGCGCACCATATGGGCTGTGACTTCAATCCCACCTTCTTCTCCCATCCCAAATGCGATCCGCTGACGCTGACCAGCCCCAATGAGGCGACGCGCCGTTTCTGGATCGAACACGGCAAGGCGTCCATCCGTATCTCCAACTACCTGTCTCAGGAGCTGAACGACGTTTGCACCATGAACATTTGGATCGGCGACGGGTTGAAGGACATTCCCGGCGACCGGATGGGACCCCGGATGCGGTATAAGGAGAGTCTGGACGAGATCCTGCGGGAGCCGTACGACTTCCGCCGCGTCAAGCCCTGCGTGGAGAGCAAGGTATTCGGCATCGGCGTGGAATCCTACACCGCCGGCAGTGCCGAATTTACCCTGACCTACGCCGCCACCCATCAGGATAAGTGCATCCCCCTGATGGATAACGGACATTATCACCCCACTGAAGTGGTGTCCGACAAGATCTCCGCGCTGCTGGTCTTCTTCCCGGAGATCGCGCTCCACGTCACCCGTCCCATCCGCTGGGACAGCGACCACGTGGTACTCTTTGACGATGAGACCCGTGAGATCGCCCGTGAGATCGTCCGCTGCGGCGGATTGGACGGCCGCGTCCACATCGCTCTGGACTATTTCGACGCCAGCATCAACCGCGTCAGCGCATGGGTCACCGGTTTCCGCAACGCCCAGAAGGCTCTGCTCTATGCCCTGCTGCAAAACAGCGCCGAGCAGAAGAAGCTGCAGGATGAGAGCCGTTTCTCCGAGCTGATGGTCATGCAGGAGGAGCTCAAGACCATGCCCTTCGGCGACGTGTGGGACGAATACTGCCGCCGCTGCGAAAAGCCGGAGGACGGACAGTGGTTCCCCCGTGTGGCGGAATACGAAAAGAACGTTCTTGCAAAACGCGGCTGATCATCCGTTTCCCGAAACGAAAGACCGCCTGCCTACGATTCGTAGGCAGGCGGTTCCCTTTTATTCTCTTATTTCGCCTCGCTGAACAGCACGTAGCTCCCCGGCGGCACGGTGCGCGTTTTGCCGGCGATGACGATCTGCGCCGCCACCGGCGTGGTGATCTCATAGCGCCACCGGGTCCCTTCCCTGCGCCACAGGGATGCGACGGTGCCCCGGCGTGTATTCACCGTGGCTTTCAGCCAGTCCAGCCGCCCGTCCGGCAGCGGCGCGATACGCACCTGTTCATAGCCGGGGCGATCCTCCACCGTCTGTATCCCGGCGGCCTTGGTATAGACCCAATCCGCCACAGAGCCGTAGGCGTAGTGGTTATAGGAGTTCATATCCGTGGACCACATCTTCCCGTCGGGGCGGATGCCGTCCCAATGCTCCCAGACGGTGGTGGCGCCCATGGTCACCGAGAAAAGCCACGAGGGATATTCCCGGCGCAAAAGGAGCGACCACGCCAGCTCGCCGTATCCGTAATCAGACAGGGCGTGGAGGAGATACGGCGTGCCGATAAAGCCGGTGGTAAGCTGTGTGCCTGCCGCCTTCACCATCTCCGCCAACTGATCCGCCGCCTTCTGCGGCTCCTCCGCCAGGCGGAAATACGCCGCCAGCACACACTCGGTCTGGGTGGTATAAACGGGGAATTTCTTCCGGAACGCCTTTACAATGTTCCCATACAGCGCCTCGTAGCCGGAAACGTCCTTCCCCAGCGCCCGGCCCGCCTTGATGACCAGCTCCGTGGAGTAGGCGTAGAAGGCGCTGCCCAGAAATTCGTCGCGGCTGGCGCCCTTATATGTGCCGTAGGGCGCGTCCAGCCCCAGCCAGTCGCCGTAATGGCGCTTGCCCTCCGGCAGCGCGTCGATCCAGAGATACGGCTCCGTGGTCACCGAGGTGATGTAGCTCACCCACTTGCACATGGCGTCGTACTGCTGTGCCAGCAGCGCCCGGTCGCCGTACGCCAGATACACCTGCCACGGCACCACCGTGGCGGCGTCGCCCCACGCCGGGGAGGCAAAGGAGCGTTCCCGCACGTCGGGGATCACCGGCGGCACCATACCGTCCTGCCGCTGATCCGCCCGGAGATCCTCCATCCACTTGGTGAAAAACTTTTCCGCGTCGTAGTTGAGGCAGGCGGTACGGGCGAACATCTGGGCGTCACCCGTCCAGCCCATGCGCTCGTCACGCTGGGGGCAGTCGGTGGGGATGTCCAGGAAGTTACTCTTCTGTCCCCACACCACGTTTTCAAAGAGCCTGTTGAGAAGCGGATCGGAGCACTGGAGCCATCCGGTGCGCTTCATGTCGGAATGGATCACGATCGCCGTAAAGGTGTTTTCCTTTACAGCGCCCGTTCCGCCGGGAAATTCGTTGACCCGGACGTAACGAAACCCGTAGAAAGTGAACTGGGGCATATAGGTCTGCTCCCCGTCCCGGCAGGTGTAGTGATAGAGACATTTCGCGTCACGATAGTTGGCGTTATAGAAGTTGCCGTCCTTATCCAGCACCTCACCGAAACTCAGATCCACCGTTTCGCCCGCCTTGGCGCATACCGTCACCGCCACCACGCCGGCAAGGTTCTGCCCGAAGTCGATCACCGTCTCCCCTTTGGGGGTGCGGATCACGGCGGCAGGGGCGATGCGCTCCTGGGCCCGTACCTCCGGGCCCTCCTGCGCCATCAGCGTATGGGTGGGTCCTTCGTACACTTCGGCGGCGGCGTAGCAGGGCGTGTAGGTAGCGTCGTACACCTCGCCGTTATAGACGTCGCTAAGCCGCACGGGGCTTTGCGCCCAGTCCCAGTCCTCACCGGTGGCGACGATCTCCTCCGTGCCGTCGCGATAAGTCAAGCGCAGTTCGGCGATGGCGGCAAGGGGCGCGTCGATCAGATCCTGCCGCCACTGCGGCACTTCAAAGATCTTCAAAAAACGGGTATGGTACCAGCCACGCCCCACCGTAACGGTCAGCTCGTTGTCGCCTTCCAGCAGCGCCGTCACGTCATATTCCTGCACCTGCAACCGGCTGCGGTAGGCGGTAAAACCGGGCGCCATGAAAAATTCGCCCACGCGCTTACCGTTCAGCCGCGCCTCGTATACGCCCAGCGCCGTAACGCGCAGTACGGCGGAGGCGACGGGTTTTACCGCCGTGAAACGCTTGCGATAGACAGGCGATGCCTCGCCGATCTCACCGCCGGGGCGGATCCATTTTGCTTGCAAATCCATTGTTCTACTCCTTTAAAGGGGGACTCGCCCCTCCTATTTCCCGATGAACTGATCCTCCAGCGCCAAAAAGCGCCGGTACGACTCCTCATACGCCGTGCCGGAGGGCGCGTAGACGCGCTCCGTCGCCGTAAAGCGGTCGGACGCCGCCTCCACCGAGGGGAACACGCCCGTTCCCACGCCTGCCAGAATGGCGCTGCCCAGACACGCCGTTTCCTTATTCTTCAGCGTAACGATCTCCGCGCCGCATACGTCCGCCTTGATCTGGCACCACAGGGGGCTGTTGGCGCCGCCGCCGGTGGAACGGATCCGCGTCACCTCAGCGCCGAAACGGGACAGATGCTCCCGAAGCATAAACGCCACCGACTCAAAGATGGCGCGCACCATGTGACCCCGGGTATGGGCCATGGTCAGCCCCAAAAACGCGCCCCGGGCGTCGGGGTTATACCGGGGCATCACGGAGCCGGAGAGGTACGGCAGAAACGTCAACCCCTCGCACCCTGCCGGCACCTCCGCCGCCATGCGGTTGAGCGCGTCGTAATCCAACCCCTCGCAGAGCTGATTTTTGAACCATTTGAAGGCGATCCCAGCCGTAGGCGACCACATGGGCAGGCAGTATTTGCCGTCATAATTCACGTGGCAGGGGATCTTACTGTCGGCGCGATAGGGCGGCATCTCCCCGACCGGCACGAAAAGCGTCATGGTGGTGCCGGTCATCTCGCTGATGTCGCCCTGGCGCACGATGCCGGTGCCGATGGCGCCCGCCACCTGATCCATAGCGCCGGTGACCACGGTGATCCCCTCGTAGGAACCGATCACCACGCCGCTGTCACAAAGCCGGGGCAGACACGACCGCGGCAGGTCAAGATACGCCAGCATCTCTCCCCACCACTGTCCGGCGCGGACGTCGTAGTACAGTGAGGAGGACTGGAGCGTCCGCTCGGTGACGAATTCGCCGGTCAGCCGGTAGAGGAGATAATCCTCCAGCAAAAAGACCTTTCCGATCTTCCCCCACAGATCGCCCCGGTTCCGCCGGAGCCACAGCAGTTTGCACGCCGGCCACGTGGCGGTGATCTCCGGCTGACCGGTATGCTCGTATACCGACCGCTCGCCGAAGCGTTCGGCGATCTCCTGTGCCTCGGACGCGGCGCGGTTATCCAGCCACACGATAGCGTTGCAAAGCGGCGTTCCCGCCCCGTCCGTCACGATCATGGTTTCGCACTGCGTGTCGATGGCGAGCGCGTCCACCGGGTATTGCGAGCGGATCTCGTCCAGCGCCTCTTTAAAGAGCTGCCAGTAACCCTCCGCCGGATACTCCACGGTATCGCCTTGGATCTGCAGGGTATAGTCCTTTGTCACGGAGCAGACCGTAGCGCCGTTCTCGTCAAAGAGCACCGCCTTCAGCGCGGAGGTGCCCACGTCCGCGCCCAGCAGGTATTTCATATCCTACGCCCCCTAAACACCTCGAAAAGGCGGCAATGCCGCCTTTTCGGGATAAGATGATTGCAAGATGGCTTACCGCTGCTGCTGCAGGGTGTAATGCACGTCGTACGCCTTCTCCTCGTCGGTGTACTTACGCAGGGTGTTGATGACCTGACCGTCGTTCCACTTGCGGTCGCCCACGTCCTCGGTGGTGCCCATCACGGTGACGTTGAGCTGACGATGACGGGCGCGGACGCAATCCCAGTCCACGAAATACACGTGAGCAAACTCACCGCCGTCCAGCACGCCGTCCTTGATGGTCATGCTCTCACTGCGGCCGAAGAACACGCTGCGCAGGTGACCGTCGGTGTTCAGGCTGGTCACGTCGCCGGGCTCGTTGACGTAGCGGCCGAACTGGGTGTGGATGGGGCCGGGATGACGGTACTCATGCTCCTCGTCAAAGGAGGGAACGATCTTCTTCATGATGTCCAGAATGTCGTGCTGCAGGAACTCCAGATCGTACTTGTCGATATCGTGGGAGCACTCCTGG